>MERG01000315.1:0-16689 GCA_001771985.1 Betaproteobacteria bacterium RIFCSPLOWO2_12_FULL_62_13
TGATCGAGGCCGAGATGTAGGGCATGATCCCGAGCGCGAAGATGGAGAAGCGCGACAGCGCCCCGCCCGAAAACATGTTGAACATGTCGAGGATGCCACCGCGCTGCGAACGGAAAAGCTCCGCCAACTGCAACTGGTCAATGCCCGGCACCGGAATGAACGATCCGATGCGGAACACGATGAGCGCGCCCAACAGGAACAGCAGGCGGCGCTTCAGGTCGCCCATTTTGCCCGCTGCGAGAAGTGAGTCGTTGCTAGCCAAGATTATTTCGCCTCAGTTGCGGCAGCATCCGCTGCCGCGGGCTTCGTCTTGGCGCTGTCTTTGCCCTTTTCGACGGCAGCCGCCTCCGGCTTGGCGGGTAGCTCGACGCTGCCGCCGGCGCCTTCGATTGCCGCGCGCGCACCCTTGGTGACGGCAATGCCTTTCAGCGTAACCTTGCGCTGAAGCTCACCGGAAAGGATCACTTTCGCGCGCAGCGCGAGGTGCGGCACCACGCCCGCTTGCTTGAGCACCGCGAGGTCGATCGTGTCCGCTGTGAGCCTCTGTAGATCGGCGAGCCGCACCTCGGCGGCATCCCCCTTCGCAAGCGAGACAAAACCGCGCTTCGGCAATCGGCGCTGCAGCGGCATCTGGCCACCCTCGAAACCTATCTTGTGAAAGCCGCCGGAACGCGCTTTCTGACCCTTGTGGCCGCGCCCGGCGGTCTTGCCCAGGCCGCAGCCGATGCCGCGGCCAACCCGTTTCTTGTCATGCTTGGATCCGGCGGCGGGTTTGATTCCGTTGAGCTGCATTTAGCCCTCACACCTGACGAGATAGGACACTTTGTTGATCATGCCGCGGGTGGCCGGCGTATCGGCAACTTCCACGGTGTGGTTCAGTCGCTGCAGGCCCAAGCCCCGCACGCAGGCGCGATGCCCGCGCTTGGTGCCGATCAGGCTCTTGACCAGCGTGACTTTGAGCGTCTTGCCTAGCGGATTGCCCATCGTTTACCCCGTGATCTCTTCGACCGACTTGCCGCGTTTTGCCGCGATCTGCGCCGGCGTGCTCATCGACGTAAGACCGTTGATCGTCGCGCGCACCACGTTGTAGGGGTTGGTCGAGCCGAGGCACTTGGCGAGAATGTTGGTTACGCCCATCACCTCGAGCACCGCCCGCACGGGACCGCCGGCAATGATGCCGGTGCCTTCGGACGCCGGTTGCATGTAGACGCGCGAGGCGCCGTGACGGCCGGTCACCGGATGCTGCAGCGTGCCGTTCTTGAGCTGAACCTTGACCATTTTGCGGCGCGCCTCTTCCATCGCTTTCTGCACCGCGACCGGCACTTCGCGCGCCTTGCCCTTGCCCATGCCGATGCCGCCGTCACCGTCTCCCACCACGGTGAGCGCCGCAAAACCCAGCACGCGGCCCCCCTTCACCACCTTGGTGACGCGGTTGACCGCGACCATCTTCTCGCGCAGGCCGTCGCTGCGCTCCTCTCTGCCCTGCATCTTTCCCGCCTGTATCTTCGCCATGACCTATCCCGTTTAGAACTTGAGGCCCGCTTCGCGCGCCGCTTCAGCGAGCACCCGGACCCTACCGTGGAACCTAAAGCCGGATCGGTCGAAGGCCACCGCCTCGACGCCGAGTCTCCGGGCCTTCTCCGCGATTCGTTTTCCCACTTCGGCTGCCGCTTTGACGTTGCCCCCGTTCTTCAGCGCCTGGCGCACCTCGGGTTCGACGGTCGAAGCGCTCGCCAGTATCTTCGCGCCGGTCGCGTCGATCACCTGGGCGTAAATGTGGTAATTGGAGCGATGCACCGTCAGCCGTACCGCTTTCAACTCGGCGATCTTGGCACGGGTCTGACGCGCCCTCCGCAACCGCGCTTGTCTCTTGTCAATCATGTCTCGCCCCGCTTACTTCTTTTTTGTTTCCTTAAGTACGATCCGCTCGTTGGCGTAGCGCACGCCCTTGCCTTTGTATGGCTCCGGGCTGCGGTAACCGCGGATTTCCGCCGCGACCTGGCCGACGAGCTGCTTGTCCGCGCCCTTGATCACGATCTCGGTCTGGGTCGGGGTCTCGGCCTTGATGCCCCTCGGCATCTGATGCGCGATCGGGTGCGAAAAGCCGACCGAAAGATTCAGCTTGTCGCCCTGCGCCTGCGCCCGGTAGCCGACGCCCACCAGCGACAGCTTCTTCTCGAAGCCCTGGGTGACACCGGTCACCATGTTGGCCACCAACGCCCGCAGCGTGCCGGACATCGCGTCGGCCTGACGCGATCTGTCGTTCACCTTGAATTCAAGGCGGTTATCGACTTTTTCCACCTTGACATTAGGCGAGAGCTGGCGCGTAAGCACGCCGAGCGGACCTTTCACCGAAATTTCGCTCCGCGTGAGCGATATTTCCACCTTGTCCGGCACGACCACCGGGTAGTTTGCAATTCTCGACATCGTTTACTCCGCTCCGGCTAGGAGTGTGTCGGACCCCGGATCGGAGTCTGGGGCAAGCTTGGTCCCAACCCACTCCTTACGCAAAACCGCCGCCCGCAGGCCAACGACAGGATTGGATTCGAAATTCCCGAATTCGGCGCGGCTTCCGCATTTTTTTGATAGCCAAAACACGTCTTTATACTCCGATCTGTTGCAAGTCTGCGGGCGGTTTTGCATTTAGCAGCCTGTCTGCCCTTCAAGTCCGACAGGCTGCTAGGCGATGATGCACAACACTTCGCCGCCGACGCCCAGGCCCCGCGCCTTGCGGTCGGTCATCACACCCTTCGGCGTGGATACGATCGCGATGCCGAGGCCGTTCATGACCTTCGGTATGTCGCGGCTCGGTCTGTAGATCCTGAGCCCCGGACGGCTGATGCGCTCGATCTTTTCGATCACGGGCTTGCCGGCGTAATACCTGAGGCTGATCTCGAGCAGCGGCTTGCCTTCGTCTTCGCGCAGCGCAAAGTTCTCGATATACCCTTCGTCCTTGAGCACCTTGGCAATCGCGGTCTTGAGTTTGCTCGCCGGCACCACCACCGACTGTTTTTCCGACTGTTGCGCATTGCGGATGCGCGTCAGCATATCGGCGATCGGATCACTCATACTCATATGTTTTCTGTTCCTAGTTCATGGTTCAACGTTCCGGGTTCCAACTTTGAACCTGAAACCCTGAACCGGGGTTTCACCAGCTCGCCTTGATGACACCAGGAATCTCGCCGCGCATCGCGATATCGCGCAGCTTCGCCCGCCCCAGTCCGAACTTGCGGAACACGCCACGCGGCCGGCCGGTGAGCGCGCACCGGTTTCTGAGCCGCACCGGGGAGGCGTCGCGCGGCAGCTTCTGGAGATTCAATCGGGCTTCATAGCGTTCTTCGGGGGAAAACTTGCTGTTATTGACGATAGCCAGCAGCTCGGCGCGCTTCGCCGCGAACTTCCTGACGGTTTCGCGGCGCTTCTGCTCGCGGTTGATCAATGCCCGTTTTGCCATAATCGGTCCTCAGTTCCGGAACGGGAACCTGAACGCCGCAAGCAGCGCCTTGGCTTCCTCGTCGTTCTTGGCGGTGGTTGAGATTGTGATGTTCATCCCCCGGATCGCGTCGATCTTGTCATACTCGATCTCGGGGAAAATGATCTGTTCCTTGACGCCCATGTTGTAGTTGCCGCGGCCGTCGAACGCCTTGCCCGAGATGCCGCGGAAGTCGCGGATCCGCGGCATCGCTACGTTGACCAGGCGGTCCAGGAACTCATACATGCGTGCGCCGCGCAGTGTCACCTTGCAGCCGACCGGATAGCCGGTGCGGATCTTGAAGGTGGCGATCGACTTGCGCGCCTTGGTAACGATCGGCTTCTGACCCGCAATCTTGGTCATGTCGGCGACCGCGTTGTCCATGATTTTCTTGTCGGCGACCGCTTCACCCACGCCCATGTTGAGCACGATCTTCTCGATGCGCGGCACCTGCATGACCGTCTTGTAACCGAACTGCCTGGTAAGTTCCCCGACCACCCTGTCGCGATAGTAGGTCTGAAGCCGCGCGGGGGCCGCCGGCTTCTCGGGCTGCGTCATTTTCGGCTCTTGGGCCGCGGGCTTGGCTTCTTTGGCTTCCTTTGCCGGCTTTCGTTCTTTGCCCGGCTTCGCTTGCTGGGCCGGCTTGGGCTTCCTGGTGTCTTTCTCAGCGCTCATGCGTCAACCACTTCGCCGTTGGATTTGAAATAGCGCACACGGCGGCCGTCCTCCAGCACCTTGATGCCGACGCGGTCGGCCTTCTTGGTAACGGGATTGAACAGCCCCACATTCGAAACATGCAGCGGCATCTCCTTGTCGACAATGCCGCCCGTAATGCCTTTCATGGGATTCGGCCGCTGGTGTTTCTTGACCTTGTTGGCGCCTTCCACAACCACATGCTCGGCATCGACGATCTTGAGCACCATGCCACGCTTGCCCTTGTCCCTGCCGGCCAGCACGATCACGTCGTCACCCTTTCTGATCTTGTGCATGGTTTGTTCCCCTACAGCACTTCCGGCGCCAGCGAAACGATCTTCATGAAGCGCTCGGTTCTCAATTCGCGCGTCACCGGACCGAAGATGCGGGTTCCGATCGGCTCGAGCTTGGGATTCAGCAGCACTGCGGCGTTGCTGTCGAACTTGATTACCGAACCGTCATTGCGGCGCACACCCTTGGCCGTGCGTACCACCACCGCGTCGTAGATCTCGCCCTTCTTGACGCGGCCGCGCGGGGCTGCATCCTTGACGCTGACTTTGATCACGTCGCCGATCCCGGCGTAACGCCGCTTGGAGCCGCCGAGCACCTTGATGCACATCACCGAGCGCGCACCGGTATTGTCAGCAACATCCAAAATGGACTGCATCTGAATCATTTTCCTGGTTCCTGCTTGAAAGTCTCTTCTCCAACTTGATCCGCTGCCGGGTCGCGACGGCCAGTATTGGAGCCCGTCCGGGTAAGGTCGCCGCACCCAAGGCCAGCGGGGAGGCGAAATCTTGCAATTCTAGGGACATCACACTCATTTCGCAAGCCGAAATCAGACGGTCCGCGCCTTCTCCAAGAGTTTCACCACCCGCCACGCCTTGGTCTTGGAAAATGGCCGTGATTCTTCGATCATCACCATGTCGCCATCGTGATATTCGCTTTTCTCGTCGTGGGCGTGATACTTCCTGGAACTGGTGATGATCTTGCCGTAGAGCGGATGCTTGACACGACGCTCGACCAGGACCGTAACGGTTTTCTTCATCTTGTCGCTGACGACGCGCCCGGTCAGCGTCCGCTTGTTGGCTGTTTCGCTCATGATCCTCTGCCTCATCGCGCCTTCTGCGCTAACACGGTGCGCACGCGCGCGATGTCGTGGCGCACCTTTTTCAGCTGACTCGTATTGGAAAGCTGCTGTGTCGCCTTCTGCATGCGCAGCGAAAATTGCGCCCTCAGGAGCGCGGCGAGTTCCTGCTGCAGTTCGTCCTTCGATTTGGCTCTCAATTCGGCTGCTTTCATCGCTCAGGCTCCAACCTGTCTCGCCACAAAGCTGGTCTGAATGGGCAGTTTCGCCGCGGCGAGCCGGAACGCTTGTTTCGCCATCACCTCGTCCACGCCATCCATTTCATACAGCACCTTGCCTGGCTGAATCTCCGCGACCCAGAATTCAGGGTTGCCCTTGCCGTTACCCATTCGCACCTCGGCCGGCTTCTGTGAAACCGGCTTGTCCGGGAAGATGCGGATCCAGATGCGGCCGCCGCGCTTGATATGGCGAGTCATCGCGCGCCGCGCTGCCTCGATCTGCCGCGCCGTGAGCCGGCCGCGTGCCACCGCCTTCAGTCCGTATTCGCCGAAACTCACCTTGTTGCCGCGGGTCGCGACGCCCTTGTTGCGCCCCTTCTGCTCCTTGCGGTACTTACGTCTGGCTGGCTGCAGCACGTTTTGCTCCTGTCCTTACTGTCGACTTCCTCGGCTTTTTCGCCGCGGGTTGCTCGGCCTCGGTAGCCGGCGCCGCAGCGGGGGCAAGCGCCGGCTGTTCGTTCTTGCCCATCACCTCACCCTTGAATACCCAGACCTTGATGCCGATCACGCCATAGGTCGTCTTGGCTTCGGCGAAGCCGTAATCGATGTCGGCGCGCAGCGTATGCAGGGGCACCCGCCCCTCGCGGTACCACTCGGTGCGCGCGATCTCGATGCCGTTCAACCGTCCCGCGCTCATGATCTTGATGCCCTGTGCGCCGAGCCGCATGGCATTGGTGATGGCGCGCTTCATGGCGCGCCGGAACATGATTCGCTTTTGCAGTTGCTGGGCGATCGAGTCGGCGATGAGTTGGGCGTCCAGCTCGGGTTTGCGCACTTCCTCGATGTTGACGTGCACCGGCACCCTGAGCATTTTCTGCAGCTCGACCTTGAGCAACTCGATGTCTTCACCCTTCTTGCCGATCACCACACCGGGACGCGCGCTGAACACGGTAATGCGCGCGTTCTTCGCGGGTCGTTCGATCACCACCCTCGACACCGCCGCGTGCGCGAGCTTCTGCTTCAGGTGGTCGCGCACCTTGAGGTCTTCCAGCAGCATGGCCGGGAAGTTCTTGTTGTTCGCATACCAGCGCGAGGCCCAGTTGCGGTTGAGCGCGAGGCGAAAACCTGTCGGATGTATCTTCTGACCCATGATTAGTTCCTTCCGTCGCCGACGGTCAAATAAATGTGGCAGGTCGGCTTCAAGATGCGCACGCCGCGGCCCTTGGCGCGCGCCGCAAAGCGCTTGAGCACGGGACCTTTTTCGACGCAAATGCGCGTTACTTTCAGTTCGTCGATGTCCGCTCCGTCATTGTGCTCCGCGTTCGCGATCGCCGACTCGAGCACCTTGCGAATGATCGCCGCCCCCTTCTTGGGGTTGAACTGAAGAATGTTGAGCGCGTTCTCCACCGATTTGCCGCGGACGAGATCGGCCACCAGCCGCCCTTTCTGGGCCGAGAGCCTGACACCGCGCAGTTTTGCCGTAGTGTTCATGCCGCTTTCCTCACGCCTTGGCCGCCGGTGGCGTCGGGCTTGCCTTCTTGTCGGCCGCCGCCGCCGCGGCCGCCGCCGACCCGGCCTTCGAGTGCCCCTTGAAAATCCGGGTATGCGCGAATTCGCCGAGCTTGTGGCCGACCATGTTCTCGGTGATGTACACCGGGATATGCTGCTTGCCGTTGTGCACCGCGATCGTGAGTCCCACGAAGTCCGGCAGAATAGTCGAGCGCCGCGACCAGGTCTTGATCGGGCGCTTGTCGTTGACGTTGCGTGCGGCCTCGACCTTCTTGAGCAGGTGAAGGTCGACGAACGGGCCTTTCTTGATCGAACGTGCCATGTCCTACCTCTTAACCGATGGTCTTCGCGTGGCGGAATCGCACGACCATGCCGTTGGTGCGCTTGTTCTTGCGCGTCTTGTAGCCTTTGGTGAGCACACCCCACGGGCTGACCGGATCCTGCGCCGCCGCGGTTTTGCCTTCGCCGCCCCCGTGCGGGTGGTCGATCGGGTTCATGGCGACGCCACGCACCGTCGGCCGCACGCCGCGCCAGCGCACGCGCCCCGCCTTCCCGATCGATTCCAGCGAGTGTTCCTCATTTCCCACTTCGCCGATGGTCGCGCGGGAATTGATGTGCACCTTGCGAATCTCGCCTGATCTTAACCGCAGTTGCGCGTAGTCGCCTTCGCGCGCGAGAAGCTGCACCGAGGTGCCCGCTGCGCGCGCCAGCTGCGCGCCTTTGCCAGGCACCATCTCCACGCAATGGATGGTGGTGCCGACCGGAATGTTCCTGAGCGGCAGTGTGTTGCCAACCTTGATCGGAGCGTCCGCTCCGGACAGTACCTGCATGCCCGTGGTCACCCCTTTCGGCGCGATGATGTAGCGGCGCTCGCCGTCGGCGTAGCACAGGAGCGCCAGATGCGCGCTGCGGTTGGGGTCATACTCCAGGCGCTCAACCTTGGCCGGGATGCCGTCCTTGCTGCGCTTGAAGTCAATGATGCGATAGTGCTGCTTATGACCACCCCCCTTATGGCGCATCGTGATGTGACCATAAACGTTGCGCCCAGCCTTCTTGCTTTGACTTTCGACGAGCTTCGGCACCGGCTTGCCCTTGTGCAACCCCGGCGTGACGACTTTGACCAACTGTCGCCTTCCAGGGGAAGTCGGTCTGACTTTGACTAACATTACTTGTTCTCCCCTTCAGCGAAATTGATTTCCTGGCCGGGTTTCAGGCACACGTACGCCTTCTTCCAGTGGTTGCGGCGCCCGGTGAACCGCCCGAAGCGCTTTTCCTTGCCTTTGACGTTGGCCACCTTGACCGACTCCACCTGCACCTTGAACATGAGTTCGACGGCGGCCTTGATCTCGGGCTTGGTCGCGTCCTTGACGACGCGGAATATCACCTGCTCATGCTTGTCGGCAACAAACGTGCTTTTCTCCGACACCACCGGCGCAAGTATCACCTGCATGAGGCGTTCCTGCTGTTGCGTGCTGGGCGTGGCGCTCATGCGAGCATCTCCTCAATCCTGGCCATCGCGCTGCGTGTCATGAGCACCTTGGCGTGGCGAATAAGGCTCACCGGATCGGCATTGCGGACCTCGACGACGTTGACATTGGCAAGATTGCGCGAGGAAAGCCGCAGATTGTCGTCGAGCGTGTCCGTGATAATCAACACGTCGTCCAGTCCCATGGCTTTCAGCTTCTGCGCCAGGAGCTTGGTCTTCGGCGTATCGACCGTGAACTGGTCGACCACCGCAATCCGGTCCTCGCGCGCGAGCTGAGACAGGATCGAGGAGACCCCGGCGCGGAACATCTTCTTGTTGAGCTTATGGCCAAAATTCTCGTCCGGAGAATTGGGGAAGATCCTGCCGCCGCCGCGCCATAACGGACTGGAGGTCATGCCGGCGCGCGCGCGGCCGGTGCCTTTCTGCCGCCATGGCTTCTTCGTGGAGTGCTTCACGGCTCCACGATCCTTCTGCGCGCGCGTGCCCGCGCGCGCATTGGCAAGATACGCCGTGACCACCTGATGCACCAGCGCTTCGTTGTATTCGCGGCCAAACGCGGCATCGGATGCGGCTACCGATGTGGTCGGCTGGCCCTGTTCGTTAATCAATCTGAGTTCCATGATGCGCCCGCCTTACCTGGAGGCGGCAGCTTTGGCTGCCGTGCCGGAAGTCGCGGACCTGCCCGCCTTGATCGCCGGGTAGACGGCGAGGTCGCCCCCTTTTGCGCCCGGCACCGCGCCGCGGATCAGGAGCAGCTGGCGCTCGACATCTATTCGCACGACCTCGAGGCTTTGCGCGGTGCGCCTGACGGCACCCATGTGGCCGGCCATTTTCTTGCCGGGGAACACACGGCCCGGATCCTGCGCCATGCTGATCGAACCCGGCTTGTTGTGCGACACCGAGTTGCCGTGGCTCGCGCGGCCGGAGGAAAAGTTGTGACGCTTGATGACGCCGGCAAAGCCCTTGCCCTGTGACACGCCGGACACATCGACTTTCTGGCCGACCTTGAAAATGTCGACACCGATCGTGCCGCCGAGCTTGATCTCGCCAAGCTCATCCGGCGCGACGCGGAATTCTTTCAGAACGTGACCGGCCTCGACGCCAGCTTTGGCAAAATGCCCGGCGGCGGCCTTGTTCACGCGGTTCGCCCGGCGCCTGCCGTATGTGACCTGCACGGCGGCGTAGCCGTCCGTCTCAGGCGTTTTGATCTGCGTCACACGGTTGTCCGACACATCCACCACGGTCACCGGGATGGTGTCGCCATCATCGGTGAACACGCGGGTCATGCCGACCTTGCGGCCCACTAGTCCCAAACTCATGACTTTTCCTTTTTTTGCAAAAGGTGCCGGTTACAATTGACCGGCAAAAGTTTCAATTCAGAGACTAGGGGCTAGAGGTTAGGGGCTAGCGAAAGCTTTCGCGCTTCGCGCGGGGTTTCACTAGACCCTAGTCCCTAATCCCTAGTCCCGCTCTACAACTTGATCTCCACGTCCACCCCGGCCGGCAGATCGAGCTTCATCAGCGCGTCGACCGTCTTGTCGGTGGGATCGATGATATCCATCAGGCGCAGATGCGTCCGGATTTCGAGCTGGTCGCGCGACGTCTTGTTGACGTGCGGCGAGCGCAGGATATCGAACCGCTGCTTGCGCGTTGGCAACGGCACCGGACCTTTTACCACTGCGCCAGTGCGCTTCGCGGTGTCGACGATCTCCAGCGCCGACCGGTCTATCAGGCGATAGTCAAACGCCTTCAGTCGGATACGTATTTTCTGGCTCTTTACTGTCGCCATTCTCTAAACCCCAGTGATTAAGTGAACAGTGATTCGGTGATTGCGTGTGATCGGGTCGCCCCTAGTCACTCAATCACTTAGTCACTCAATCACTCAATAATTTTCGCCACCACCCCGGCGCCCACCGTGCGGCCACCCTCGCGAATGGCAAAACGCAACCCCTCTTCCATCGCAATGGGCTGAATCAGCGCCACCGTCATCTGAATGTTGTCCCCCGGCATCACCATCTCGGTGCCCTGGGGCAACTCAATCGAACCGGTGACATCGGTGGTGCGGAAATAAAACTGCGGCCGATAACCGTTGAAAAACGGCGTGTGACGCCCGCCCTCCTCCTTCGACAGCACATAGACCTCGGCCGTGAACTTGGTGTGCGGCGTAATCGAGGTCGGCCTCGCCAAGACCTGCCCACGCTCCACTTCCTCGCGCTTGGTGCCGCGCAGCAGAATCCCCACGTTGTCGCCCGCCTGACCCTCGTCCAGAAGCTTCCGGAACATCTCCACCCCAGTGCACACGGTCTTTTGCGTGGGACGCAACCCCACAATCTCAATCTCATCGCCCACCTTGATCACCCCACGCTCCACACGCCCAGTGACCACCGTGCCGCGCCCAGAAATGGAGAACACATCTTCCACCGGCATCAGAAACGGCTTGTCAATGACACGCTTGGGCGTGGGAATATAGGCATCCAGCGCTTCAGCAAGCTTCATGATCGCCCCCTCGCCCAGCTCGCCCTTGTCGCCTTCCATCGCCTTTAACGCCGAGCCAATGATGATCGGCGTCGCGTCCCCAGGAAATTCATACTTGGACAGCAGCTCCCGCACCTCCATCTCCACCAACTCCAAGAGCTCCTTGTCGTCCACCATGTCCGCCTTGTTCATGAACACCACGATGTAGGGCACCCCCACCTGGCGCGCCAGCAAAATGTGCTCGCGCGTCTGCGGCATCGGACCGTCCGCGGCCGACACCACCAGAATGGCACCATCCATCTGCGCCGCACCCGTGATCATGTTCTTGATGTAGTCGGCATGCCCCGGACAGTCCACGTGCGCATAGTGCCGCTTCTCGGTCTCATACTCCACGTGCGCCGTGTTGATCGTGATCCCCCGCGCCTTCTCCTCAGGGGCGGAATCAATCTGCTCGTAGGTCTTCACCTCCCCACCATACCGCCTCGACAAAATCATGGTCATCGCCGCCGTCAGCGTCGTCTTGCCATGATCCACGTGACCAATCGTGCCCACATTCACGTGCGGCTTCCTGCGCTCAAATTTGCTCTTCGCCATTTTCTTGCTCCGTCTTCGCTAGATCCATCTCTGCTACAAGCGGTCCCGCCTACTCAGCTCCGGCGCCATACCTTGGAACCCGCAAAAAAATATATACAAATTCTTTATGAAATTTCCCGTAGAAAAATTTCATTTCTTGTTGATGATCGCTTCCGCCACGTTCTTCGGCGCTTCAGCGTAGTGCTTGAATTCCATGGTGTAGGTCGCGCGGCCCTGCGTGAGGGACCGCAGCGTCGTCGAATAACCAAACATCTCGGCGAGCGGAACCTCAGCACGAATCGCCTTGCCGCCTCCCGGAATGTCTTCCATGCCCTGGATCATGCCGCGCCGCGAATTGAGGTCGCCGACAACGTTGCCCATGAAGTCTTCCGGCGTCTCCACTTCGACCGCCATGATCGGCTCGAGCAGCGTCGGATTTGCGCGGCGCAGGCCTTCTTTGAATGCGATCGAACCGGCTACTTTGAACGCATTCTCGTTCGAGTCGACCTCGTGGTAGGAACCGTCGAACAGCGTCACCTTGACATCGACCACCGGGAACCCGGCGAGCACGCCGTTGGGAATCGCGTCGCGGATGCCCTTTTGCACCGCCGGGATGTACTCGCGCGGCACCGCTCCGCCCTTGATGGCGTCGACGAATTCGTAGCCCTTGCCCGCCGTATTGGGTTCGAGCCTGAGCCAGACGTGACCGTACTGGCCGCGGCCGCCCGACTGCTTGATGAACCTGCCCTCGACCTTGTCGCACGTCTTCCTGATCGTTTCGCGATACGCGACCTGCGGCGCGCCGACGTTGGCTTCCACGCCAAACTCGCGTTTCATGCGGTCGACGATGATCTCGAGGTGCAACTCGCCCATGCCGGAAATGATGGTCTGGCCCGATTCCTCGTCGGTGCGCACGCGGAACGATGGGTCTTCCTGTGCGAGACGGTTGAGCGCGATGCCCATCTTCTCCTGGTCCGCCTTCGTTTTCGGCTCGACCGCAACGTGGATTACCGGCTCCGGGAACTCCATTTTCTCGAGCGTGATGATCTTTTCCGGGTCGCACAGCGTGTCACCGGTGGTCGCCTCCCTGAGGCCCACTGCGGCCGCGATGTCGCCCGCGCGCACTTCCTTGATTTCCTCGCGCGTGTTCGCGTGCATCTGCAGGATACGCCCGATCCGCTCCTTGCGGCCCTTGACCGGGTTGTAGACCGTATCGCCCGAGTTGACGACACCGGAGTAGACGCGGAAGAAAATCAGCTGGCCCACGAACGGATCGGTCATGATCTTGAACGCGAGTCCCGAGAACGGCGCGTCGTCGTTCGGCGCGCGTTCGTCGGGCTGGCCGTTGTCCCTGATACCCGCGACCGGCGGAATATCGACCGGCGACGGCAGATAGTCGATCACCGCATCGAGCATCGCCTGCACGCCCTTGTTCTTGAACGCCGATCCGCACAGCATCGGGAAGATCTCGTTGTTGATGGTACGGGTCCGCAGGCCCTTCTTGATCTCCGCCTCCGACAGTTCTCCGCCTTCGAGATACTTGTTCATCAGCTCTTCGTTGGCATCGGCGGCGGACTCGACCATTTTCTCGCGCCATTCCTTGCACTCTTCCAGCATGTGCGCCGGGATATCGCGCGCCTCGAATTTCATGCCCTGAGTGCCCTCGTCCCAGTAGATCGCCTTCATCTTGACCAGCTCGACGACGCCCTGAAACTTATCTTCGGCGCCGATCGGCAACTGGATCGGCACCGGGGTGGCCTTGAGCCGCGCCTTGATCTGGTCGTAGACGCGCATGAAGTCCGCGCCCGAGCGGTCCATCTTGTTGACGAAGAAAAGCCGTGGCACCCGATACTTGTTGCCCTGACGCCATACCGTCTCGGTCTGCGGTTGCACGCCACCCACCGCGCACAGCACGGTGCACGCGCCGTCGAGCACGCGCAGGCTGCGCTCGACTTCGATCGTGAAATCGACGTGACCCGGGGTATCGATAATGTTGATGCGGTGCTCGGGATGGTTGCTGTCCATCCCCTTCCAGAAACAGGTCGTCGCAGCGGACGTAATAGTGATGCCGCGTTCCTGTTCCTGCTCCATCCAGTCCATGATCGCGGTCCCGTCGTGCACCTCGCCCAGCTTGTGCGACACCCCGGTGTAGAACAGGATGCGTTCGGTGGTCGTGGTCTTGCCGGCATCGATGTGGGCCGTGATGCCGATGTTGCGATACCGCTCGATGGGAGTCTTGCGTGGCACTGTCAAAACCTTTTTTCACCGCAGAGAGGCCGAGGCGCCGAGAAATGCAGGCGAGAACCCGGACAATCTCTGTAAGTTATTCCTCTGCGTCTTTGCGCCTCTGCGGTTAATGATCCTAGAATCTGTAATGCGCGAACGCCTTGTTCGCTTCCGCCATGCGGTGCACTTCCTCGCGCTTTTTCATGGCGCCGCCGCGGCCTTCCGCTGCTTCTGCGAGTTCGCTGGCAAGCCGCGCACCCATCGATTTCTCGCCGCGCCCGCGTGCCGCATCGCGCAGCCAGCGCATCGCCAGGGCCGCGCGGCGTACCGGTCGCACTTCCACCGGCACCTGATAGTTGGCGCCGCCCACGCGGCGGCTCTTCACTTCAACCATCGGCTTCACGTTGTTGATCGCCTGATTGAAGACCTCGAGCGGATCCTTCCCGCTCTTCTTCTTGATCTGCTCCAGCGCCCCGTAGATGATGCGCTCGGCGACCGATTTCTTGCCGCGCGTCATCACGACATTGATGAACTTGGCGACATCCTGGCTGCTGTATTTCGGATCCGGCAGCACTTGCCGTTTCGGAACTTCTCTGCGACGTGGCATCTTTACCCCGGTGTTTAGTGATGAGTCCTTAGTGACGAGTTATGCTTCCGGCGGCCTGATTCATCGCTCTTAACTCAACACTTAAAACTCAAAACTCGCCTAAGCGGCTTTCGGCCGCTTAGCACCATACTTCGAGCGGCCCTGTTTGCGATCTTTCACGCCCGCGGTGTCGAGGCTGCCGCGCACCACGTGGTAACGCACCCCGGGCAGATCCTTGACGCGACCGCCACGGATCAGCACTACCGAGTGCTCCTGCAGGTTATGCCCCTCGCCGCCGATGTAGCCGATGACCTCGAAGCCGTTGGTAAGCCGGACCTTGGCCACCTTGCGCAATGCCGAGTTCGGCTTCTTGGGCGTAGTCGTGTAGACGCGAGTGCAGACCCCGCGCTTTTGCGGGCTGCCGGCGAGCGCCGGCACCTTGCTCTTGGTGCGGGGCGCCTTCCTCCCATTTCGCACCAACTGGTTGATCGTTGGCATATCTCGTTAATTCCAGGTCGTTTTTCAGGGCGGCGCGGACCTCATCCGCCACCGCAGCGGCAGTGTTTGCGGATTCCAAAAAAGCGGGGACGGCGTCGCCACCGTCCCTGCCTAGACTCGTCGCCATTCGCCGCCACCCTGCGTTTGGGTAAGGCGCGGCTCAAAAGACGATCGATTTTAAAGGGTTACGGTACCCCTGTCAAGCGACTTGCTCCTGAGTTTCAGCGGGCACGGCGACTTCCGCAGCACGCTCGATACCCTCGGCGAGATCCGCACCGGTCGCCTGCTTGCGGCGAATCCGGTGGTAGGCAAGACCCGTCCCGGCCGGAATGAGGCGGCCGACAATGACGTTTTCCTTGAGACCGCGCAGCTCGTCGCGCTTGCCCATAATTGCGGCTTCGGTGAGCACGCGTGTGGTCTCCTGGAACGACGCCGCCGAGATAAACGAATCCGTCGACAGCGACGCTTTCGTGATACCGAGCAGCAGGTATTCGTAGGTCGCCGGCTTCTTGTCCTCGGCCGCGACGCGCTCGTTCTCCTCCAGCACTTCGGCCCGTTCGAGCTGCTCGCCGGTGATAAAGCGGGTGTCACCCGGATCCACGATCTGCACCCGGCGCAGCATCTGGCGCACGATCACCTCGATGTGTTTGTCGTTGATCTTCACACCCTGCAATCGATAGACGTCCTGCACCTCGTTGCAGATGTAGCGCGCCAGCTCTTCGACGCCCAGGAGCCGCAGGATGTCGTGCGGGTCGGCCGGGCCATCGACGATCATCTCGCCCTTGTTCACCACCTGGCCGTCGTGCGCCATCACGTGCTTGTCCTTGGGGATCAGGTACTCGTGAGCAACACCGTCGAGATCGGTGATCACCAGGCGCTGCTTGCCCTTGGTGTCCTTGCCGAAGGAAACCGTGCCGGTGACCTCAGCAAGCATGCCCGCGTCCTTCGGTGAACGCGCTTCGAACAGTTCCGCCACCCGCGGCAAACCACCCGTGATGTCGCGCGTCTTGGAAGTTTCCTGCGGAATGCGCGCCAGCACCTCGCCCACGCCTACATCCTGGCCGTCGCGCACAGTGATGATCGAGCCGATCTGGAACGTGATATTGACCGGCTGGTCCGAGCCCGCGATCTTGATTTCGCTGCCCTGTGCGTCGAGCAGCTTCACCTGTGGACGCAGCCCTCTTGCCTGGGCGCCACCACGGCGCTTCGGATCCACCACCACCAGTGTCGACAAACCGGTGACCTCGTCGACCTGCTTCGCCACCGTTACGCCTTCCTCGACGTTCTCGAACTTGATGCGGCCGGCGTATTCGGTGACGATCGGACGCGTATGCGGATCCCAGGTCACCAGCACCTGCCCGGCCCTTACGGCCTCGCCGTCGCGCGCCATCAGTGTTGCCCCATACGGCACCTTGTGGCGCTCGCGCTCGCGGCCGTTCTCGTCGTGGATTACGACCTCGCCGTTGCGTGAGATCGCAACCAGTTCGCCGCGCGAATTGGTGACATACCGCATGCCCGCGCTGTAGCGCACCACGCCGTTCGACTTGCTTTCGACCTGGCTCGCCACTGCGGTACGTGACGCCGCGCCGCCGATGTGGAAGGTGCGCATTGTCAGCTGAGTGCCCGGCTCCCCAATCGATTGGGCGGCGATCACCCCGACCGCCTCGCCGACATTTACCGGCGTGCCGCGCCCGAGATCGCGGCCATAACACTTGGCGCACAATCCGTAGCGGGTCTCGCAGGTCAGGGGCGTCCTCACCTTCACTTCGTCGATGCCGGCCGCCTCGATCGCATCCACCGCGTCCTCATCGAGCAGCGTATTGGCGGGGTGTATGACCTCACCGCTTTCCGGGTTAACGATATCGG
>MERG01000315.1:16723-27458 GCA_001771985.1 Betaproteobacteria bacterium RIFCSPLOWO2_12_FULL_62_13
TGATTCCACCACCTCGCCGCCTTCGATCAGCGCCTTCATCGACACGCCCTGGCTCGTGGCGCAGTCTTCCTCCGTCACCACCAGGTCCTGCGTAACGTCAACCAGACGACGGGTCAGGTAGCCGGAGTTTGCGGTCTTGAGCGCGGTATCCGCGAGGCCCTTGCGCGCACCGTGTGTCGAAATGAAGTACTGCAGCACGTTCAACCCTTCACGGAAGTTCGCCGTGATCGGCGTTTCGATGATCGAGCCATCGGGTTTCGCCATCAGGCCGCGCATGCCGGCGAGCTGCCGGATCTGCGCGGCCGAGCCGCGCGCGCCGGAATCGGCCATCATGTAGATCGAGTTGAAGGATTCCTGCATCACGGGCTGGCCCTTCTTGTCCCTGCGCGTGACCAATTCCCCGTTGCTGGGATCCCGGTCCATGACCGGCTCGACACCGAGTTGTTCCATCATCGCTTTGGCGACGAGGTCGCCCGCGCGGCCCCAGATATCGACCACCTTGTTGTAACGTTCACCCTGGGTCACGAGACCCGAGGTATATTGTTTCTCGATCTCCTGGACTTCCTTCTCGGCCTCGGCGATGAGCTCGTTCTTCTGCGCCGGCACCAGCATGTCGTCGACCGCGATCGACAGCCCGGCCCGGGTGGCCATGGAAAAGCCGGCGTACATCAGCTTGTCGGCAAAGATGACGGTTTCACGCAATCCGCAGCGACGGAACGAAGCGTTGATGAGCCTCGAGATCTCCTTCTTCTTCAGGGGCTTGTTGATGAGTTCGAACGGCAGCCCTACGGGCAGGATCTCCGAAAGCAGAGCACGTCCCACAGTGGTGTCGTAGCGCGTCACCTTCTCGCGCTTGTCACCGTGATCATCGATTTCGACTTCCTTGATGCGCACCTGAATGCGCGCGTTGACCTCGGCCTGACCGGTATCGTAGGCGCGCGAAACCTCCGCAATGTTGATGAACGCCGAGCCTTCCCCGCGCGCGCCGACCTTCTCACGTGTGATGTAGTAGAGACCGAGCACGATGTCCTGCGATGGCACGATGATCGGCTCGCCGTTGGCCGGCGACAGGATGTTGTTCGAGGAGAGCATGAGCGTACGTGCCTCCATCTGCGCTTCCAGCGACAGCGGCACGTGCACTGCCATCTGGTCGCCGTCGAAGTCGGCGTTGAAAGCGGCGCACACCAGCGGATGAAGCTGAATCGCCTTGCCTTCGACGAGCTGCGGCTCGAACGCCTGGATGCCGAGGCGATGCAGTGTCGGCGCTCGATTGAGCAGCACCGGATGCTCGCGGATGACCTCTTCCAGAATGTCCCACACGATCGGTTCCTCGCTCTCGACCATGCGCTTCGCCGCTTTGATGGTCGTGGCGAGCCCCATTACTTCGAGCTTGTTGAAGATGAAGGGCTTGAACAGTTCCAACGCCATCTTCTTCGGCAGCCCGCACTGGTGGAGCTTGAGTTGCGGGCCGACGACGATCACCGAACGGCCAGAGTAGTCGACGCGTTTGCCGAGCAGGTTCTGACGGAAACGACCGCCCTTGCCCTTGATCATGTCGGCGAGCGACTTCAGCGGCCGCTTGTTGGCTCCGGTCATTGCCTTGCCGCGCCGACCGTTGTCAAGCAGCGAATCCACCGCTTCCTGCAGCATGCGCTTCTCGTTCCTGATGATGATTTCGGGAGCCTTCAGTTCCAGCAACCGTTTCAGGCGGTTGTTGCGGTTGATCACGCGCCGGTAGAGGTCGTTCAGGTCCGAGGTCGCAAAACGTCCGCCGTCGAGCGGCACGAGCGGCCTCAACTCCGGCGGCAGCACCGGCAGCACCTCCATGATCATCCAGTCAGGCTTGATGCCGGACTTGTTGAAGGCCTCGAGCACTTTCAGCCGCTTGGCGATCTTCTTGATCTTGGAGTCGGAACTGGTCGCCGCCAGTTCCGCACGCAGGGTTTCGATCTCTCCCTTGAGGTCCAGGCTGCGCAACAGTGCACGTATGCCCTCGGCACCCATCGCCGCGGTGAAGTCATCGCCGTATTCCTCGACCTTCGCGAGATAATCGTCTTCGGTCATGAGTTGGCAGCGCTTGAGCGGCGTCATGCCTGGATCGCATACGACGTAGGCCTCGAAATAGAGCACGCGCTCGATGTCGCGCAGCGTCATGTCGAGCACCATGCCGAGCCGCGACGGCAGCGATTTCAGAAACCAGATGTGCGCGACCGGGCTCGCCAGCTCGATGTGGCCCATGCGCTCGCGGCGCACTTTGGAGAGCGTCACCTCCACGCCGCACTTCTCGCAAATCACGCCGCGATGCTTGAGCCGTTTGTACTTTCCGCACAGGCACTCATAATCCTTGACCGGCCCAAAGATCTTGGCGCAGAAGAGGCCGTCGCGCTCCGGCTTGAAGGTGCGGTAGTTGATCGTTTCCGGCTTCTTCACCTCGCCGTATGACCACGACCGGATCTTCTCGGGAGAAGCGAGTCCGATCTTGATCGCGTCAAACTCTTCTTCCTGCGTTACCTGTTTGAACAAATCAAGCAGTGCTTTCATCTCAAACTCCTGAGTGAGGCGTGCGGTGTGAGGAGCGGTCTTTGACCTTCACTCTTCACCCTTCACCCTCCACTGATCAATAACGGTTGTGATCCAGGTCGATGTCGATCGCGAGCGAGCGGATCTCCTTCACCAGCACGTTGAACGACTCCGGCATGCCGGCCTCGATCCGGTGGTCGCCCTTGACGATCGATTCGTAGACCTTGCGCCGCCCCTCGGTATCGTCGGATTTCACGGTCAGCATCTCCTGCAGCGTGTAAGCCGCGCCATAGGCTTCAAGCGCCCATACCTCCATCTCGCCGAAGCGCTGGCCGCCGAACTGCGCCTTGCCCCCCAGCGGCTGCTGTGTAACCAGGCTGTAGGGGCCGGTCGAGCGCGCGTGCATCTTGTCATCGACCAGATGGTGCAGCTTTAGCATGTGCATGTAGCCGACCGTGACCGGGCGCTCGAAGGGGTCGCCGGTGCGCCCATCGAAGAGCGTGACCTGGCCCGAGCGCGGCAACCCTGCGAGATCGAGCATTTCCTTGATCTCGTGCTCGGTCGCACCGTCAAACACGGGTGTGGCGAACGGAACCCCGTTCTCGAGGTTACGGGCGAGCTCGATCGCTTCCTCATCGTTCAGCGAGTCTACGTCCTCGGTCCGCCCGCTGCCGTTGTAGATCCTGCCGAGGAACTTCCTCACCTCCGCAGCCGTGGCCTGCGCCCGCAGCATTTCCCCGATCTTCAGTCCCAGTCCTTTCGCCGCCCAACCGAGATGGGTCTCCAGAATCTGGCCGACGTTCATCCGCGACGGCACGCCGAGGGGATTCAGCACGATGTCAACGGTCGTACCGTCGGCCATGTGCGGCATGTCCTCCACCGGAACGATCTTCGAAATCACCCCCTTGTTACCATGACGGCCGGCCATCTTGTCCCCGGGTTGCAGCCGGCGCTTGACCGCGAGATAGACTTTGACCATCTTCTGCACACCCGGCGGTAACTCGTCGCCCTGCGTGAGTTTTTTCTTCTTCTCGTCGTACATCTCGTCGAAGTCCGCCTTGGTCTGCGCAAGGCTCTCCTTGAGCTGCTCCATCTGCGCCGCCACCGTGTCGTTCGCCAACCGGATGTCGAACCAGCCGTGACGTTCGACTTCCGACAGGTACGCCTTGGTGATCTTCGAGCCCTTGGCGAGCTTCTTCGGGCCGCCGTTGGCGGTTTTCCCGATCAGCAGCCGCTCGAGCCGGCTGAAAGCGTCGTTCTCGACGATGCGCAACTGGTCAGCGAGATCCTTCTTGTAGCGCTTCAGCTCGTCGTCGATGATCTGCTGCGCGCGCTTGTCGCGTTCGATGCCTTCACGGGTAAACACCTGGACATCGATCACCGTGCCCGACATACCCGACGGCACGCGCAGGCCCGTGTCTTTCACATCCGACGCCTTCTCGCCGAAGATCGCCCGCAGCAGTTTTTCCTCCGGTGTGAGCTGCGTTTCGCCCTTGGGCGTCACTTTGCCGACCAGCACGTCACCCGCTTCGACCTCGGCGCCGATGTAGATGATCCCCGACTCGTCGAGACTGGCGAGCTGCGACTCGGACAGGTTCGAAATGTCTCGCGTGATTTCTTCCGGTCCGAGCTTGGTGTCGCGCGCCACGACCGAGAGCTCCTCGATGTGTATCGAAGTGAAACGCTCATCCGCCACTACACGCTCGGAAATGAGGATCGAGTCCTCGAAGTTGTAGCCGTTCCATGGCATGAAGGCGACCAGCATGTTCTGTCCCAGCGCCAGTTCTCCCATGTCGGTCGACGCTCCGTCGGCCACCACGTCGCTCTTGGCGATCGCGTCGCCCACCTTGACCAGCGGTCGCTGGTTGATGTTGGTGTTCTGGTTCGAGCGCTGGTACTTGACCAGGTTGTAAATATCGACACCCACCTCGCCCGCCGAGGTTTCCTCGTCGTTGACGCGCACCACGATGCGGCCTGCATCGATGTAATCGACCACGCCGCCGCGGCGCGCCTGCACTGCGGTGCCGGAGTCAACGGCAACCGTGCGCTCGAGTCCGGTGCCGACCAGCGGCTTCTCGGCGCGCAGGCAGGGCACCGCCTGACGTTGCATGTTCGAGCCCATCAGCGCCCGGTTGGCGTCGTCGTGCTCGAGAAAGGGAATGAGCGAAGCGGCGACCGACACCGCCTGTGACGGCGCAACGTCCATGTAGTCGATACGGTCGGGACTCGCCAGCGTGAACTCGTTGCGGTGGCGGCACGACACCAATTCGTCACTGAAGCGGTTCTGGTCGTCGAGCGCGGCATTGGCCTGGGCGACCACGTACTGGCCCTCCTCGATCGCCGACAGGTAGTGAATTTGATCGGTTACGCTGCCGTTTTGCACTTTGCGATACGGCGTTTCCAGGAAGCCGTACTGGTTGGTGCGGGCATAAAGCGCCAGTGAATTGATGAGACCGATGTTCGGACCTTCCGGCGTCTCGATCGGGCATACCCGGCCGTAGTGGGTCGGATGCACGTCACGCACCTCGAACCCCGCGCGCTCGCGGGTGAGCCCCCCCGGCCCGAGCGCCGACACGCGCCGTTTGTGGGTGATCTCCGACAAGGGGTTCGTTTGATCCATGAACTGCGAGAGCTGGCTCGAACCGAAGAATTCGCGGATCGCAGCCGACACGGGCTTCGCATTAATGAGATCGTGCGGCATCAGATTTTCCGACTCGGCCTGGCTCAACCGCTCCTTGACCGCGCGCTCCACGCGCACCAGGCCTGCCCGGAACTGGTTCTCGGCGAGTTCGCCAACCGAGCGCACGCGGCGGTTGCCCAGGTGGTCAATGTCGTCGATTTCGCCCTTGCCGTTCCTGAGATCGACCAGGATCTTGATCACCGCGACGATGTCCTCGGCCGACAGCGTGCCCGGCCCCTCGAGCTCGTGGCGCCCGACGCGGCGGTTAAACTTCATGCGGCCCACTGCCGAGAGATCGTAGCGGTCCTCAGAGAAGAAAAGCCCGTTGAACAGCGTCTTCACCGCCTCCTCCGTCGGCGGCTCGCCCGGACGCATCATGCGATAGATCGCCACCTGCGCCGCCATCTGGTCGGCGGTCTCGTCGATCCTCAGCGTCTGCGAGATGTACGGCCCCTGGTCGAGATCGTTGGTGTAGATCGTCTGGATGTTCGCCACGCCCGCTGCCTTGAGTTTGGCCAGCAGCTGCTCGGTGAGCTCCTCATTGGCATTCGCCACCACTTCGCCCGTTTCCCTGTCGATGACGTTGTGAGCGAGCGTGCGGCCGAGCAGGAAGTCTTCGGGCACGGCGATGCGCTGCAATCCGGCCTGCTCCATTTCGCGCACGTGCTTGACCGTGATGCGCTTGTCCTTGGCGACGATCGCCTTGCCGCCCTTTGTGGTGATGTCGAAACGCGCGATCTCGCCGCGCATGCGCTCAGGCACAAGCTCGAATTCGATGCCTTCGTTCCCAAGATGAAAGGCATCGAAGGCGAAGAATTCCTTGAGGATCTGCTCCGGCGTATACCCCAGGGCCTTCAGCAGGATCGTCACCGGCATCTTGCGGCGGCGGTCGACACGGAAATAGAGGTAATCCTTGGGATCGTACTCGAAGTCGAGCCACGACCCGCGGTAGGGAATCACGCGCGCGGAAAACAGGAGTTTTCCCGACGAATGCGTCTTGCCGCGGTCATGCTCGAAGAACACGCCCGGCGAGCGGTGCAGCTGCGACACGATCACCCGCTCGGTGCCGTTGATCACGAACGAGCCCGTCATGGTCATCAACGGGATTTCGCCCATGTACACTTCCTGCTCCTTCACCTCCTTCACGGTCGGCTTGGACGCCTCCTTGTCCATGATGGTGAGGCGCACCTTGGCGCGGAGCGGAGCGGCATAGGTGAGCCCGCGCTGCTGGCACTCCTTCACGTCGAAAGGCGGCTCGCCCAGCGCATAGCTGACGAACTCCAGCCGCGCGTTCCTGGAATGACTTTCAATCGGAAAAATGCTCTTGAACGCCGCCTGCAAGCCCTCGTTCTTGCGATTCTCGGGCAGCACGTCCTCCTGCAAAAACCCCGCATAGGATTCGAGCTGGGTCGCCAGCAGGAACGGTACAGCCAGCACGCTGTGGCGTTTGGCGAAGCTCTTGCGGATACGCTTTTTCTCGGTGAAAGAGTACGTCATGTCAACTCCACGAAAGAGTCAGGGGATTGGAGCAGCAAAAAGCAGCACACCCCGCGGCATGCCTGCGGTATGTACTGGAATTCGCGACCTTCTCAAAAGGGAAAGGCCGGCGGTCGCCCGCCAGCCATATCTCCGTTGCGCGACTACTTGACTTCCGCGGTCGCGCCAGCTTCGGTGAGCTGCTTGAGGATCGCCTCAGCATCAGCCTTGGAAACGCCTTCCTTGACCGGTTTGGGCGCGCCGTCAACCAGGTCTTTCGCCTCCTTCAGGCCCAGCCCCGTTAGGGCGCGAACCACCTTGATGGTGTTCACCTTGTTGGCGCCGGCGCTGGTCAATGTAACGGTGAATTCGGTCTTTTCTTCCGCCGCCGCGGCGGCAGCGCCGCCTCCGGCCGCGGGCGCCGCGACCGCCACCGTCGCCGCGGCAGCGGACACGCCGAACTTTTCTTCCATGTCCTTGATGAGCTGCGACAGCTCAAGCACGGTCATATTCGCGATTGCGTCGAGAATTTCAGCTCTGGCAAGTGCCATTTCTAACTCCTGTTAAATCGAAAATTGACGAAAACGGTATCGGTTGCGCGCATTACGCAGCCTGCTTTTCCTTCTGATCGCGCACGGCGGCCATCGTCCGCGCGAATTTGCCCGGCACCTCGTTGAGCGTGCGCACAAACTTCGCGACCGGCGCCTGCAACGTCCCCATGAGGGTCGCGAGCAGTTCCTGACGGCTGGGCATCCTGGCGAGATCCGCCACCTCCTGCGGCGACATCATCACGTCCGGCATGGCGCCGGCCCTGATCACGAACTTATCGTTGCCCCTGGCAAACTCGTCCAGCACCTTGGCTGCCGCCACGGGATCACTCGATATGCCATAGGCGAGCGGACCGACCATCTTGTCGGCCAGCCCTTTGAACGGCGTATCGGCAATCGCGCGGCGCGCCAGCGTGTTTTTCAGAACGCGCAGATAGACACCGGAACTGCGCGCTTTCTTGCGCAGTTCGGTCATCTCGCCTACCCGAAGGCTGCGGTATTCGGCCAGTACGACAGCCTGAGCTGTCGCCAATTGGGCGCCGATTTCAGCCACTACCGCCTGTTTCTGTTCAAGATTTAGACCCAAGGTCACTCTCCTTTCCAAATGCGGTTCCGGGTTCTGGGTTTCGGGTTCCGGGTCGAAACCCGAAACTCGGAACTTTGAACTCCGAACCTGTGATACGGCGACCTTTGATCCAGGAGTCAAATACGACCACTAATGACCTGTTTCCCGGTACGCCGTCTGCGTAGGACATTCAGGAGTTGGGACTAAGGGCCGGGGATCATGCAACCGCTCCAAGAGAGCTTGTGACCCTCGATCCAGTGATCCGTTCCCGAAAACTTAAACCTCGCGGTTCCTACGGTCTTTGACAACCCGCCGGGGGAAATCCCCAACGGCCCAAAGCCTTGCCCCGCCATCGGGCGGGAGAAAAATTCCTACTGCAGCAAACTCGACTGATCGACGCGGATTCCCACGCCCATCGTGCTCGACACGCTCAATTTCCTAAGGTAGACGCCTTTCGTGGTCGACGGCCTGGCCTTGTTGACCGCATCGACCAGCGCTCTCAGATTCTCGGTTAACGCCTCGACACTGAACGAGGCACGGCCGATCGTGCATTGCACGATGCCCGCCTTGTCAGTGCGATATTGGACTTGGCCCGCTTTTGCGTTCTTGACCGCCGTCGTGACGTCCTGCGTGACCGTTCCCACCTTGGGGTTCGGCATCAGGCCGCGCGGCCCCAGAATCTGGCCGAGTTGACCTACCACGCGCATCGCGTCGGGCGCGGCGATCACCACGTCGAAATCCAGCTTGCCGCCCTTGATTTCATTCGCAAGATCCTCGAAACCGACGATGTCGGCACCGGCCTCCCTGGCCTGCGTTGCCTTGTCGCCCTGCGCAAACACCGCTACGCGCACCGTCTTGCCGGTTCCTTGCGGCAGCACGAGCGCCCCGCGCACCGCCTGATCCGACTTCTTGGCGTCGATACCCAGGTTGATCGACACGTCGATCGACTCGTTGAATTTGGCGGTCGCATTATCCTTGATGATCTTGAGCGCCTCCTGCACCGGATAGAGTTCGGTCCGATCAACCTTGCCGCGTATCACCTTGTAGCGTTTGGAAGTGTGTCCCATTTATAGGCCCTCCACTTCGACGCCCATGCTCCGGGCGCTGCCGGCAATGGTCCGCACCGCCGCTTCGAGGCCAGCGGCAGTCAGGTCCGGCATTTTCATCTTGGCGATTTCTTCGGCCTGAGCGCGCGTGATCCTCCCGACTTTGTCGGTGTGGGGACGAGGACTGCCTTTCTCGATCCTGGCCGCCTTCTTGATGAGCACCGCCGCGGGCGGCGTCTTCATCACGAAGGTGAAACTCTTGTCCTGGTAGGCGGTAATCACCACCGGCACCGGCAGACCCGGTTCCATCTTCTGGGAGGCGGCGTTGAACGCCTTACAGAATTCCATGATGTTCAGCCCGCGCTGCCCGAGCGCGGGGCCGATGGGCGGCGAAGGATTCGCCTTGCCCGCCGGCACTTGCAGCTTGATGAAGCCGACCACTTTCTTTGCCATGGCTACTCTCCTATCGGGTCCGAACGGACTTCAGGACTGAGGATCGAGAATTGAGGATCGAGGGGAAACCCCTGCAGCCCGCAACCATCTTTTCCACTTCCTTCGCCCTCCCCGTTAAAAAAAAACACCAACTTCGTAGCGGCTACGCTGCGAAACGTGCTCAATCCTCAATCCTGGATCCTCGATCTTGCCGTCAGGTTTTTTCAACCTGTCCGAACTCCAGCTCGATCGGCGTCGACCGCCCGAAGATCGTCACCGACACGCGCAGCTTGTTCTTGTCGTAATTGACGTCCTCGACGTTGCCGTGAAAGTCCGCAAACGGACCCTCCTTGACGCGTACCGCTTCGCCGACTTCAAACAGCACCTTGGGCCGCGGCTTCTCCACACCCTCCTGGATCTGGTGCAGGATGTTCTGCACCTCCTTTTCGCTGATCGGCGTCGGCTTGGTCGCAGTACCTCCGATGAAGCCCGTGACCTTGGGCGTATTCTTGACCAGATGCCAGGTGTCGTCGGTCATCTCCATCTCGACCAATACATAACCGGGGAAGAACTTGCGCTCGCTGATGTTCTTCTGCCCGCTCTTCATTTCCACGACTTCCTCGACCGGCACCAGGATCTGCCCGAATTTCTCCTGCATGCCGGCGCGCTGGATGCGATCCTGGAGTGCACGCAGCACGCTCTTCTCGAATCCCGAATACGCGTGCACTACATACCACTTCTTGCTCATTAGTCACCCTGGCCCATCAGCTTCTTGACCACCCACAGCAGGCTCGCATCCACCAGCCACAGGAATAGCGCCATCACCACCACAAATGCGAACACGATGCCAGTCGTCTGCAGCGTTTCCTTACGCGTCGGCCACACGACTTTCTTCGTTTCGGCGACCGACTCCTGCGCGTAGAGGAAAAACTGCTTGCCCGGCTCGGTCCTCCAGAACACGACAAAACCCACCACCAGACCCGCCAGCACGGCCACGACACGAATGATCGCAGGGCTCTCGCTGAAGTAGTAAAAGACGGCAAGACCCGCCACCACCAGCAGGGCCGCCACCGCCATCTTGATCTTGTCCGCCATCAATTCCGTTCTGTATTGCGCGTTCCGGGTTTCGGGTTCATGCCCAAAAAATACCGCATCTTAATCGGCACTCACTCGAAACTCGTAACTCGAAACCCGTAACTCATTCCTGGCAGGCCAGGAGGGTCTCGAACCCCCAGCCTTCGGTTTTGGAGACCGACGCTCTGCCAATTGAGCTACTGGCCTATAAATCAAGGGCTAGGGATTAGGGTCTAGGGGCTAGCAAGTTCTGCCAACCAAACGCTTTCACTAGTCCCTAGCCCCCAGTCCCCAGTCCCTATTCAATAATTTTCGCCACCACCCCGGCGCCCACCGTGCGGCCACCCTCGCGAATGGCAAAACGCAACCCCTCTTCCATCGCAATGGGCTGAAT
>MERG01000316.1 GCA_001771985.1 Betaproteobacteria bacterium RIFCSPLOWO2_12_FULL_62_13
CTCGGTGTCGATCAGGATCTCGCCGATGTCCTGATGGAAATAGTCGCGGATCGCCCGGATCACCAGGCTGGACTCCTGATAGATCAGAAAGGCGCCGCTTTGCTGGTGGGCGGCGTTCTCGATCGCGCGCCAAAGCTGCATCAGGTAGTTCAGGTCCCAATTCAGCTCTTCGACGCTGCGGCCAATGCCGGCGGTGCGCGCGATCAGGCTCATGCCCGGCGGGACTTCAAGCTGGGAAATGGTCTCGCGCAATTCATTGCGCTCCTCGCCCTCGACCCGGCGCGACACGCCGCCGCCGCGCGGGTTGTTGGGCATCAGGACCAGGTGGCGGCCGGCGAGGCTGATGAACGTGGTGAGCGCCGCGCCCTTGGTACCGCGCTCGTCCTTGTCGACCTGGACAATGACTTCCTGGCCGTCCTGGAGGGCATCCTGGATACGGGCCCGGCCGACATCCACGCCGGGTTTGAAATAGCTGCGCGCGACTTCCTTGAAAGGGAGGAACCCGTGACGCTCGCTGCCGTAGTCGACGAAGGCGGCTTCGAGGCTGGGCTCGATGCGCGTGATGACACCCTTGTAGATGTTGCTCTTGCGCTGCTCTTTGCTGGAGGATTCGATGTCGAGGTCGATCAACTTCTGACCATCGACGATCGCGACGCGCAGCTCTTCGGCCTGCGTCGCGTTAAACAACATGCGTTTCATTTTTGTCTTCTCCCGCGCTCAAACACGGGATCGGCAATACTGCACACGCCTGCGATTGCACAGGCGATTTGGAGGCTATTCAGTCACTTGGCACGAGCATGAGGTGGTAGGGTGACCAGTCGGATCCGATTTCTTGCAGTTTGCCGTTCTGAATCCGCGCCGCGCGCGAATCCGAAAATGTTCTTAAGTGTCTTGAGCGCGTAAATCGTCTAGTATCGCTACTTCGTGTGGTGAGCGACATTAACCACTCCAGCCAGTGCGCACTGTAACAGTGCGCGTCGTATCCGTTGCATTGCAACTCGACGGCGTGCACCTGACTGCAGCCACCAGTTTTCAAATTCCGCTAGCCCGAGCTCCAATCGAATCATTCCTGCAAGCGAAACCTCGAGGCCTCTGAGATCGGGCGCCAACTGCGCAGGTCTTGTCGCGCACCATTGACACCGGCTGGTGTTTCGTCGAATAGTATAAGCAAATGAATGGGTTAAGTAAAGGTTCCCCGACCTGGCGCGAAATCGACGAGGAAAGCGCCGAGCAGCGCATTGACAACTACCTGACGAAACTGTTGAAAGGGGTGCCGAAAAGCCATATTTACCGCATCTTGCGCAGCGGGGAAGTGCGGGTTAACAGCGGCAGAGTAGGGCCTGAGTACCGCCTGCAGGCCGGAGACCGGTTACGGCTACCACCCATTCGTGTGGCGCCGCGCCAGCCACAGCCTACAGCCTTTGCAGCCGACCGATTCGACAGCCGCATCCTTTATGAGGACGAAGCGCTGCTCGTCCTCGACAAACCGGCGGGGGTCGCCGTCCATGGCGGCAGCGGTGTCAGCTTCGGTGTGGTCGAGCAACTGCGCTGCGCACGCCCTCAGGCGCGGTTCCTGGAACTGGTGCACCGGCTCGACCGCGATACATCGGGGGTGCTGCTGCTCGCCAAGAAGCGCTCGGCGCTGACCACCCTGCACGCTCAGTTGCGGGCCGGACAGATACAGAAATTCTATCTGACGCTGGTAAGCGGGCGCTGGCGCAACCCGACGCAAAACGTCAGGCTGCCGCTGAATAAATATGTACTGAGCTCGGGCGAGCGCCGTGTCAGCGTCACCGAAAATGGACTCGCATCGCACACCGTTTTTCGGCTCGAACAAGCATGGCCGGAATTCAGTCTTCTGGAGGCGGAACTCAAGACCGGTCGCACGCATCAGATTCGAGTGCACCTCGCGCATCTCGGCTTTCCGATTGCGGGCGACGACAAGTACGGCGATTTCGCGCGCAACAAACGGTTGGCCAAACAAGGGCTGAAGCGCATGTTTCTGCACGCCTGCAAAACGGTCATCGTGCATCCCCTGAGCGGAGAAACGATCGCATTTGAGGCGCCGCTGCCAAGCGAGCTGCAATCCTTCATCGAGCGCCTCGATGCCGGCACCGTAACGGCTGCGAGGGTCTAGTGAGCCGAGTCATTAATTCGCGGCGTTATTCCGTCATTCCGGGCAAAGGCCGCAGCGCCGCCTGCGACCCGGAATCCAGTGATTTTCCAAGTTCCTGGATGCCGGTTTCCACCGGCATGACGATCTCAAGTCCTGATGTGAATATATGATTCAGGACACTCGAATTTGAGATGAAGTCTGGCCATGCCGAAACGATTCGAACTGCTGGTTTTCGATTGGGATGGCACGCTGATGGACTCGGCGGCGGCGATCGCCGGTTCACTTCAGGCGGCATGCCGCGATTTGGGGCTGCCCGTGCCATCGGATGAGAGCGCGCGCTTCATCATCGGCCTCGGCCTGAACGACGCAATGGCACATGTTCTGCCGGAACTCGCTCAGCCGCAGTACCCGCTGGTGGCCGAACGCTACCGCCACCACTTCATGCTTCGCGACGGTGGCACGACCTTATTTCCAGGCGCTGCGGAAACCGTGAAAGAACTGCATGCCTCCGGCTTCATGCTGGCAGTGGCGACCGGAAAAAGCAGGCGCGGTCTGGATCGGGCGCTCAGTACGACCGGTCTGGAATCTTATTTCCATGCCACGCGCTGCGCCGACGAGGGCTTTACCAAACCGCATCCGGGCATGCTCGAGGAGTTGATGGCCCTGCTGGGCGTGGCGCAGGACAAGACCTTGATGATCGGGGACACCACGCACGACATGGCGATGGCGAAACATGCGCGCGTCGCACGGTTGGCCGCCGCCTACGGTGCGCACGCCCGGCGTGAGCTGCTCGCTTTTGAACCGGTGGCTTGCGTCGAGGGGATCGCCGAACTCCGGGAATGGTTGCTCGCGAACGCGTGACTACTTGGCAGGGGTCAAGGCTGAATTCCTCAATCGTTCCAAGCTATACTTGTTCATTTCGCGCGCTCCCGAGACTTCAGGAGCGCGACGTTCACGTTGGCTTCCTTTTGCAAGGTGGTAAACCATGGCTGATCTGGGACCGGTGAATTCCGAGGAGAACTGGGAACGCAAAGTTCTCGAAAAGGTCGCGCTGGCGGCGATCCAGGAGCAGCGGCGCGCCCGGCACTGGGGTATTTTCTTCAAGCTGCTCCTGTTCATCTACCTTTTTGCGCTGTTGTTCATAGGCATGGGTTGGGTCGGTATCAAGGACACACGGCCGAGCAAACACACGGCGCTCGTCGAAGTGCGCGGTGTGATCGCCGACAAGGGCAGCGCCAGCGCCGACAATGTCATGGCCGGCCTGCAGGACGCTTTCAAGGACAAGCGCACGCAAGGCGTCGTCCTGCGCATCAACAGCCCCGGGGGCAGTCCGGTTCAGGCGGCCTACATCAACGACGAGATCCGGCGGCTGCGCGCGCAGTACCCCGACATTCCTCTTTACGCGGTTGTCGAGGACATCGGTGCGTCGGGCGGCTACTATGTTGCGGTAGCGGCCGACAAGATCTTCGTCAACAAGTCGAGCATCATCGGCTCGATCGGCGTGTTGATGGACGGCTTCGGCTTTACCGGCCTGATGGAAAAACTCGGCATCGAGCGGCGGCTGCTCGCCGCCGGCGAGAACAAGGGTTTTCTCGATCCCTTTTCCCCGATCGATGAATCGCACAGGAAATATGCCGAGAAGATGCTCGACGAGATTCACCAGCAATTCATCAATGTCGTGAGGCAGGGTCGCGGCGACCGGCTGAAGGATTCTCCGGAAATTTTTTCGGGCCTGCTGTGGATCGGCACGCAAAGCATTGAACTCGGTCTTGCCGATGCGCTCGGCGGCGTCGATTACGTCGCGCGCGAGGTGATCAAGGCCGAAAATATCGTCGATTTCACGCCACGGGAGAACATCGCCGAGCGCGTTGCGCGCCGCTTCGGTGCGGCGATGGCCGAAACGCTGGTAAAACTTGGCGCAGTAAACGCCTTCAATATGCGTTGAGTTGCATTTCTGCCGCAGGAATATGGAAAACAGGAGACGAATTGCGCGGTTAGTCTTGTATTTGTCATAAGTATGGTGTACTGATAACACCTGACGGGGCCGATCGGGGGTCGGCGCAGCCGAGGGGAGGTGCTGCAATGAAAAAATGTCGCGGCAGGCTAACGATAATCGCGGCCGGCGTCCATCTAATATTTGCGGGGGGAGGCGCGCTCGCCAATCCCACTGGTCCCCAAGTCGTCAGCGGCGCAGCCGCTCTACAACGCCCTGATGCCAGCACCCTCAATATCACCAACTCTCCCGGCGCGATCATCAACTGGCAGGGTTTTTCGATCGGCGCAGGCGAGCTGACGCGCTTCATCCAGCAGTCTTCTTCCAGCGCCGTGCTCAACCGGGTGGTTGGCGCGGACATCTCACAGATTCACGGCCAATTACTGTCCAACGGACGCGTCTTCCTGATCAATCCGAGTGGGATAGTCATCGGGCCGGGCGCAGTGGTGGACACCGCCGGATTTGTCGCATCCACGTTGAACATGCTCGATGCGGATTTCCTCGCCGGGAAGCTCAAGTTCCAAGGGGATGCCGACTCCGGCGCAATCGTGAACCAAGGCTGGATACGCACTAGCTACGGCGGGCAGGTGATCCTGGTTGCCCCGCAGATCGAGAACGGCGGTTTGATCCATACGCCGGGCGGAGAACTGATTCTCGCAGCGGGCCAGAAGCTGACGATCGCAAGTCTCGATCTTGAAGGCGTGCAATTCGAAGTGCAGGCTCCAACGGATTCTGTGCTGAACGTCGGCAAACTTTTGGCCGACGGCGGCGCGGTTGGCGCTTTCGCCGGAATCTTGCGGCACAGCGGCGAGATTCGCGCCAATGCGCTCGTGCGCGATGAAGCGGGACAGATCGTTCTCAAAGCGCAAAACGACATTCAAATCGCCGCGGGCAGCACGACCACCGCGGACGGAAAGACCGGCGGCAACATCACGATCCAATCCGGCCAAGGCCTCACACGCGTTGCCGGGCAGGTCGCTGCAACGGGGAGCGCAGGACA
>MERG01000317.1:0-5122 GCA_001771985.1 Betaproteobacteria bacterium RIFCSPLOWO2_12_FULL_62_13
AAAACAGATGCAACACTTATGCACACTCATTTCCTTAAGTTAGCGCATATGCCCTTTTCGGGAGAGGGGTCGGGGGTGAGGGCTGAGCGGTGTCAGGCATTCTCACGACGCTCAGTAGTAGATTGGGCTGAGGCGTCTACGCCGATGCCCAAGTGGGCACGGACGTCGATCGTTGGGCTTCCTTTCATTCGGCCCAAGCTACGTTTCGCTAATCGGCGGCAGCGCTGTTACTAGCCCGCGCCACCGTGCATAATACGCAGCATTACAATTGAGCCTTGGGGGGGCGATGAGCGCATCGCCGGGGTATAGCGAAGAAAAAGGCATTTTCCGGACGGCGCAGGTCCTGGCGCGGACGCTTCTGAACGCCATCACTGTTCCCGCATGGGTCAAGGATGCGGAGGGGCGCTACGTCGCGGCCAATCCGGCCTATCAGAAGGTCTACGAAGCCCATATGGGGCGCAGCCGGGTCGAGTTCCTTGGCCGAACGGATTTCGATCTTTTCCCGGTGGATGACGCGGAACAGGCGCAGGAGCACGAACGCGAGGTCATGATGACGCGCGGGGCGGCATGTTCCGAGCTGGCAATCCGTAACCCGCAGGGCGAAGTGCGCCGGTTCGAGGTCCACAGGATCGTGCTCCTTGACGAATCCGGCGGTGTGGAAGGGACGGTGGGCTTTGCGCACGACGTGACCGAAAGGCTCGCCGCAGCCGCCCGGCTTCGCGAGAGCGAGGGGAAGCTCTCGATGCTGGTGCAGCATCTTCCCGGCATGGCATACCGGTCGCGGAACGACGCGGAATGGACGATGGAGTTCGTCAGCGAGGGGTGCCGCGATCTTACCGGATTCACACCCGGCGATTTCGTCGGCAACAGTGTCCGCGCGTGGAACTCGATCATCGTCCCGGAAGACCTGGAGCGCGTCTGGGTCGAAGTCCAGGACCAGCTCCGCAGGGGCAGCAGCTACAACCTCGAGTATCGCATCCGGCGCGCCGACGGCAGCCTGCGTTGGGTCCTGGCGCGGGGCGTGGGCACCGAGTCCGAGAGCGGTGTCCCGGCGGCGCTCGAAGGCTTCATCATCGATATTACCGAGACGCGGCACTACCTCGATGAGCTGGTTTTCCGCGCCACCCACGACACGCTCACGGGACTTGCGAACCGCGCGTTGCTGATCGACCACCTGCGGTACAGCATCGCCTACGGCCAGCGCTACGAGCGGATGGTGGCCACACTGGTCCTCAACATCGACCACTTCAAGTACGTGAACGAGAGCCTCGGCCACGACGCAGGCGATGAACTCCTGAGAGAGATGGCGACGCGGCTGCGCACGGCGCTGCGCGAGCACGACACGGTCGCGCGGCTGGGGGCGGATTCGTTCGCGATGGTGCTGATCGATCAGGAAAACCTCGGCGCCGCCTCGCAGGCGATGACGAGGATACTCAATGCCGTGCGCGAGCCGGTCGTGCTTCAAGCAGAGAATATTTTCGTCACCTGCAGCGTGGGCTGCGCCTTTTATCCGAACGACGGCGGCGACCCGGAAACGCTGCTGCGCCGGGCGGATGCCGCCATGCGCCGCGCCCGCGAGCTGGGCGCCAACTGCTTTCACTTCTATTCCGCCGATATCGATCGCAAGACCGAGGAGCGGCTCCATCTCGAGGCGAGTCTGCGGCAAGCGGTAGGCCGCAGCGAATTGTTCCTTCAGTACCAGCCCCAGATGAGTCTGCGGGATGGCGCACCGGTCGGCATGGAAGCGCTGGTGCGCTGGAAGCACCCCGAGCTTGGCGTGGTGTCGCCCGCGCGCTTTATCCCGACCGCGGAGGAGACAGACCTTATCGTGAGCCTGGGCGACTGGATACTCGAGGAAGCGTGCCGGCAGATGAAGTCGCTTCTCGACGAAGGCTTTTCCCTGGGTCACGTCGCGGTGAACCTTTCCGCGCGCCAGTTTCGGGACCGGGGGCTCGTCGCGCGCGTGGGCGAGATTCTCGAGCGCACCGGGCTTGAACCGGGCCGACTCGAACTCGAGATCACAGAAAGCGTGGTGATGCATGACGCCGATGCGGTGATCGGGAAAATGAAGGAGTTGAAGGCGCTCGGCGTGCTGCTCTCGATCGACGATTTCGGCACGGGGTACTCGAGCCTGAGCTATCTGCGGCGCTTTCCGATCGATCGCATCAAGATCGACCAGTCGTTTACGTGCGAGGTCGAATCAGCGGCGGACGCGGCTGCGATCGCGCGCGCGGTGATCGACCTTGGGAAAGCGCTGGGCCTGCGGGTCATCGCCGAGGGCGTGGAAAGCGAAGGCCAGTTGCGCTTTATGCGCCGCAACGGCTGCCACGAAATTCAGGGATATATCTACGCGCGCCCGCTCGATCCCGAAAGTCTGAGGAGCCTGCTCGCTGCAGGGGCGCAGCGCTTGGACGACGAGGATATGCCGGAGGCAATCTAGCCGCCGCCGCATAAAGCGTGCGTTTTCTTGCTTTTTTTGGATAATGCGTCGCGGAAGGTATTCGGGACATGATCGAGACGACCAACCAGTTGCGTCTTGGCATTCCGAAGGGGAGCCTCCAGGAAACGACCCAGAGACTTTTCGTCCGCGCCGGCTACGACCTGCGCGTCTCCGGCCGATCCTACTACCCGGATATCGACGACCCGGAGATCCAGTGCATCCTGATTCGGCCGCAGGAGATGGCCCGCTACGTTGGGCAGGGCGTTCTCGACTGTGCCATCACCGGCCTTGACTGGATTCTGGAGAACGACGCCGACGTGGCGGAACTCGCCGACCTGCGGGCGCCTTGGCCGAACTATGGCGTCGTGCGCTGGGTTCTGGCAGCCAAGGAAGACGCTCCGTTCCACACGGTGAAGGACCTGGAAGGGCGCCGCATCGCCACCGAAGCGGTGGGCATGACCAGGCGTTTCCTGGCGCAACACGGCGTGAGTGCCAGTGTCGAGTTCTCCTGGGGTGCGACGGAAGTCAAACCGCCGATCCTGGCGGACGCAATCGTGGATGTATCCGAGACGGGCTCGTCACTGCGGGCCAACAACCTGAAGATCATGGACGTCGTGTTGGAAAGCACGCCGCGCTTCATCGCTCACCGCGAGGCCCTCGAGGACGGCTGGAAGCGCGCCAAGATCGAGCGCCTGGTGATGCTGCTCAAAGGAGCGATTGCCGCCGCAACGCGGGTCCTGCTGTCGATGAACGTGCCTCGGCGGAAAGTCGATCAGGTCCTGCGCATATTGCCGGCGCTGGCTACGCCGACCGTCTCCACGCTCGCCGATCCGGATTGGGTGGATTTGAGCACCGTCGTCGAAGAAAAGACCGTGCGGGAGCTGATCCCGCGCCTTTACAAAGCGGGCGCGCGCGGCATCATCGAACTGCCGATCAACAAGATCGTCGATTAGGCGATAAGCCGAAGCGGATTCGGTACCGGCCGTTGAAGGTGTGGTGCTGCGCCGTCAGCCGCGGCCGACGAAGGGCATCCTGGTCGCCATGATCGTCATGAATTGATGTTGCGCCCGCCGCGCGGTTCCTGGCTCTCCAAGTGCCTGTACGCTTCCTGCGCGCACGGGAATGCGCCGGTGAGATTCACGTCCACCACCGATTTCCATTTCTCGTAGCTCAAATCCTCGAACAGAATCCCCGGCGCGTTGGTTCCGGCGTTGTTGAACAACACGTCCACGCGCCCGAATGCCTCTTTGGTCCGCGCGAACAGATTTTTCACGGCCTGCGGGTCGCTCACGTCGGCGGGAACGGCGAGCGCCCGCACTCCCGAATTGTCGGGGTTCGCGTTGCTTGAACCCCTGGAGTGGATCGAGCGGGACGCGCGGAGCGGAAAACTTAAGCGTGGTATGATAGTAGTTTGACTAGTCAAGATCGAGGCAGCCATGGATCGGGTCGGAATCTATTACGCCAAGGCGCGGTTATCGGAGTTGATCGAGCGGGTGGAGCGGGGCGAGCAAGTCACGATCACCAAGAATCATAAGCCGGTTGCGAAGCTCGTGCCGGCGAAGGCCGGCGCCGAAGTTGATCGCCGGGCCGTGATGAGGGAGCTCCGCGAGTTCGCGAAGACCGTCAAGCTCCCGCGGCGCTTGAGCGTGCGCGAGATCAAGCGGCTCGCACGTGAAGGCAGCGCGTAAATGGCGTTTGTGGTCGATAGTTCCGTCACGGTTGCCTGGTGCGTTGGCAGCCAGGCAACGGCCGTAAGCCGGCGACTGTCGAATCGCGCTGAGCGTGAGGCGGTGCACGCGCCCGCGCTCTGGCCCTTCGAGTTCGTCAACGCGTTGTGGTCGCTCGAGCGCCGTCGCAGTCTCCGCGCGCACCAGGTCGACGGCGCGATCAGCCGCGCCGAGCGGATCGGAATTACCGTGCATGGCGAGCCGGTTGTCTTGCGCGAGTTACTCGATCTCGCGCGCCGGCTGGAGCTTGCGGTCTATGACGTGTCTTACTTGGCGCTCGCCCAGCGGCTGGGACTCCCCCTGGCTTCCCTCGACACAGATCAGCTCGCAGCCGCCCGCCGTATCGGCATCGCAACCCTCTGATTTCCTGTAAGGGTTACCGGGCCGTGGCCCTCCTCGCGACTTGGCCTGGCCTTGGCTTTGCATCCGTGCGCGATTTCGCGTCGCGGTTGTCCTCCGACGTGGTGGCGACCAGCACTGCGACCGTTCTAGCCCGCCGGGCGCAACCCGTTGAGGTAAGATAACGAATCACCGGGGGGGGGAATGCCGGCTCGGAGCGCGATCGCGAACAACAAACTCAAACGTTGGGCCCTGATCGTAATCATCGTGGTGGTGGCGGTCGCGGCCGCAGGTGCCTTTGGCCTGCACTTCGCAACGAAGGCGCTCAAGGGCCAGGTCGAGCAGGCTCTCGGGCCGGAAAGCGAAGTGGGCGAGATCGCGGTGGGCTGGTCCGCGATCGAAATCCGCCGCCTTCGGATCAGGGGACCGAAGGGCTGGCCGGCGGGGGATGCGCTGCGGGCCGAGCGCATCGTCATCGTGCCCGATCTGCGCGCGCTGCTCTCCGCACAGGTGCGTGTGAATCGCGTGGCGGTCGAAGAGGCCTATCTTTCCATGCTGCGCTCGCGCGAGGGGCGTCTGCGTGTTGTCCCGAGTCTGCTCGAAAAGAAATCCAGGG
>MERG01000317.1:5160-6118 GCA_001771985.1 Betaproteobacteria bacterium RIFCSPLOWO2_12_FULL_62_13
GCTCGAAAAGAAATCCAGGGAAGCCGGCAAGGCTGAAACGGCGGCCCCCGCGGTCACGATCGGCGCTATCGAGCTGCGCGACAGCGTGCTCGAGTTCTTCGACGCCACGGTGCGGCAGCCGCCGCACAGGCTGCGGCTGGAACAACTGCAGGCCGTGGTCGAAGACCTGCAAATACCGGACCTCGCGGGCCGCACACGAATCCGGCTGGAGGCCGCGGTCAAGGGCGCGCAGCGCAACGGGACTCTCTCGATGCGCGGCTGGGCCGAGATTGCCAGCAAGGACTCCGAGATGGCAACCAGGCTGCGCGGCGTGGACCTCGTCGCATTCCAGCCATACCTGATCCGGGCTTCCGAGACCGGCGTGCGCCGCGGCACGCTCGACCTCGATCTGAAATCAACGGTGCGCAAGAACATCCTGCATGCGCCCGGCACGCTTACGCTCAGCGGCCTGGAACTCACTTCCGGCGGCGGCGCGTTGGGCACCTTCATGGGCATGCCACGCCAGGCGGTGTTGACTGCTCTCAAGAACCGCAACGACCAGATCAGGATGCAATTTACGCTGGAAGGCAACCTCAACGATCCGAAGTTTTCGCTCAACGAAAATTTTGCGCGGCGCGTGGGCTCGGGAATTGCCGAGACGCTCGGCGTAAGCATCGAGGGCCTCGCGCGCGGCGTCGGCGGCGTTACTCGCGGGGTGGGAGATACGCTGCGACGGCTATTCGAAAAATAGCAACACCCTCAGAACTTCCACCATTTCCTGCTCGACAAAGGAATTTGTCGGGCACCAAGCTCGCCCCGGAGTTCAATCCGGGGTCGGACAAATTCCTAGCGGTAGGCGGTCAACTGTCGTACCTTTGCGATCTCTTCCGCCGCTTGTCTGGAGGCTTTGAGCGCCTCCTCGCGCGCTTCCTCGACCAGGGCCAGGTCGGCTAACAGCGCCGCGTCGATGTGGACCACC
>MERG01000318.1:0-1500 GCA_001771985.1 Betaproteobacteria bacterium RIFCSPLOWO2_12_FULL_62_13
CTGAAGCAGCTCGCGCTCGAGGTCGAACGCGTGATCAGCCACGAGGTCGCGATCACCGACATGGCGCGCGTGCCGCAGCTGATCAACGACTACGCCGCCAAGATCAATGAGATCGGCATGAGCCCGTTGAAAGGATTCGCATAGCCATGGGCGACTTGAACACGCAGATGCTGGACAAGTACCGCAACAGCTTCCTCCGCGAAGTCGAGGAAAAGGTCGACGATGGCGAGTGGGTGAAAATGTGCATGCAGTGCGGCGTCTGCGCCGGCTCCTGCACCTTCGGCCCGGACTGGGAACACACGCCGCAGAAGATTTTCATGATGATCCGCGCCGGCAAGCGCGAGGAAGTCCTGAGTTCACACTCGATGTGGCTGTGTACTTCCTGCTACAACTGCATGGTGCGCTGTCCGCGCGAGCTGCCGATCACCCACATCATGCACGGCCTGGCGAGCTATGCGCACCGCCTCGGCCTAGCACCGAAGAATCAGCCGACGCGCGACTTCTCGCTGATCTTCTGGGACAACTGCACCAAAACCGGACGCGTCAATGAACTCAGAATGACCATCAGCGTGTACTTCAGGGAAGGCTTCATCTCCGGCGTGAAGAAGATGTGGACGCTACGCAACATCGGGCGCGGGCTGTTCTTTGCAAAGCGGCTGAACCCGCTGGAGCTGTTCGTGAACCACGGCTGCAAGGACAAGGACGGCCTGCGACGGGCGCTGAAGAAAGCCGACGAAATCGAAGCCCGGCGCCGCGGTTACGCAGTCCAGCCGCGCGGTTACAGCAGCTGATCCAAGGACAGGACGATGGCAAAAAGAGAATACGCGTTTTACCCCGGCTGCTCCTCCCAGCTGCGCGGCTCGGCCGCCAACTACCTGGTGTCGGTCGAATCCATGTGCGAGAAGCTCGACGTCAAGATGACGCAGATCCCCGACTGGAACTGCTGCGGCGCTTCGATCAGCTACGCCGGCTCGAGCGAACTCGCGCGCCATGTGCTCTCGGCGCGCAACTTCGCGCTGTCGGACAAGCATCTGCCGGGCCAGGACATCGTCGCCACCTGCGCCGCCTGCTGGTTGGGCGGGCGCGAAACCATAGAAAAGCTCGACGCTTCGAGTGAGCTGCTGGCCGACACCAACGAAGCGCTGAAGGAAGCGGGCCTGCATTACAAACCCGGGACCGAAATCCGCCACATGGTCGAGGTGCTGGTCGAGGACCTGGGCTACGAGGAACTGGGCAAGCCGGTGGTGAAGCCGCTCGACGGCGTCAAGGTCGCGGGTTACGTCGGCTGCCAGACCAACCGCCCCTTCGGCATCGCCGGCGAATCGTTCGAGAACCCGCTGTACCTGGACAAGCTGATCGAGACCGTGGGCGGCGAGGCGCTGTCCAAGTACGAGGAAAAGGTGAGCTGCTGCGGCGGCTCGCTCGCCTTCTGCGAACCGGAAAAGGCAGAGAAGCAAATTAAGAACATCGTCGAGTCGGCCTACGACAATGGCGCCGACG
>MERG01000318.1:1529-8077 GCA_001771985.1 Betaproteobacteria bacterium RIFCSPLOWO2_12_FULL_62_13
GCCGGTGGTCTACTACAGCCAGCTCCTGAGCGTCGCCTACGGCGGCACGTTGAAGGAAGCGGGTTTGGACGGCCACATAATCCAGCCGAAGAAGCTGCAGGAGATCGCGGTCAAGGTCGTCGCAAAGCGCTAGCGCCTCGATTTACGGCAGGGTGGAAACGCCGTTGCACCAGCGCGTTCGGCGTCGAGCCGCCCGGACACGAACTGACGAATCAAGCAACGAAGTGCGACATCCTGGGTAGAGGCCCCGCGATCGGCCCTGGACGGGCGCTCCCATGCCTACTCGCAATACCGTCCGCATTGCGCCATGCGCCAGCTGGCGCCTTACAAAAGTAATCGCGGTTATTTTCTTTCCTTTTGCCGCTTTACTTTACGTAACCTGCGTCAGACGCCGAGATAGGCTTCGCGCATCGCCGGATCATTGCGCATTTGCTCTGCCTCGCCCGAAAATGCAAGCGCGCCGGTTTCCAGAACATAGGCGCGCTGTGCGAGCTTTAGCGCGATGTGCGCGCTCTGCTCCGCAAGCAGAATCGTCGTTCCCCGTTCGGCGATCTTGTGGATCGTCTCGTAGACCACCTGCACCATGATCGGTGCCAGGCCCAGGGAAGGCTCGTCCAGCAGCAGCAGCGTCGGCTCGCGCACCAGGGCGCGCGCAATTGCAAGCAGCTGCTGCTCGCCGCCGGAGAGCGTAGCCGCCAACTGCAGGCGGCGCGCCGCAAGCAAGGGAAACAACCCGTACACGTCATCGAGCCGCCGGCGCACCACGCCGGCGTCGCGCACGACATAGGCCCCCATGAGCAGGTTGTCGTGGACCGAGAGATCGCCAAACACCCTGCGGCCTTCCGGGACGTAGGCGAGACCCGCCTCGACACGCACATTGCTGGAACCCTCCAGCTGCCGCCCCTGAAACCGCACGTCCCCTTTGGCCGGCACCAGCCCGATGAGGGATTTGATCACGGAACTCTTTCCGGCGCCGTTTGCGCCAAGGATCGCAACGACCTCTCCCTCGCGCACGTCCAGATCGACCCCCTGCACGGCATGGACTTTTCCGTAGTAGACATGCAGGCCCCGAATCTGCAGCAGCGAGTTTTCCAAAGCCTTATTCGCCGGCATGCGCACGCTCCCTCTGCTCTTGCGTGCCGAAATACGCCTCGAGCACGCGCTCATCGCGCATGACCTCCTGGGCCGGACCATCGGCGATTTTTTCGCCGTGATCCAGAACCGCAATTCGCGGACACAAGCCTGTCACCATGCGCACGTCATGCTCGACCAGGACAATGGCGATGCCCCGGCCATGGATGCTGCGGATCAGCTCGCGCACGTCCCCCCGCTCGCTTGGATTGAGGCCGGCAGCCGGCTCGTCGAGCAACAGCAAAGATGGATCGAGCACCAGTGCGCGTGCGATCTCCAGCCGATTCTGCGCGCCGTATGGCAGATCCTTGGCCAGGACTTCCAGCATCGAGGTCAGCCCAACCGCTTCGAGACTTTGACGCGCCCGCTGCTCGCACGAGCGCATTGCGGCCTTCGAGCCTTGCGTGCCAAACACATCGCCAAGCGCCGAGCCCGGCGCCGCCTTGAGCCCGGCGACCATGACATTTTCCGCTACCGTCATGTTCGAAAAAAGGCGCTTATTCTGAAAGGTGCGAACGATCCCTTGTCGTACAATGTCCGCAGGCCGCATTCCTGCGATCATCCGGCCGCGGAATTCCAGCTGCCCGGAATCCGGCTTATAGATTCCGGACATGACGTTGAACAGGGTGCTCTTGCCGGACCCATTGGGGCCGATCACTCCCATCAATTCTCCCTCGCTGACGCGCAAGTCGATGCCGGCAAGCGCGCGCACGCCGCTAAAGCTCAGGGACACCGAGCGCGCGCTAAACATGCTCTGCCCCTTTTCCTGTCTTCTTCGCTGCACCTTGCGCTCTTTTCGGCAACAAGGAAAACAGTCCCTTTGGGAAAAACATCATACCCAGCAGAAGCAGAAGACCGTAGGCAATCATCCGGTATTCGCCAAACGGCCGCAGATACTCGGTCGCAGATTCCAGGATGGCGGTGGCAAAGAGCATCCCCTCGACCGATCGATAGCCACCGAACATGCTCATTGTCAGGAACAGAATCGAAGGTTCGAGCGTGAACATGTCCGGATGAATGAAGCGGACGTAATGGGCGTACAGAAATCCGCCCGCGCCCGCCCAGGCCGAACTCATGACCAATGCAATGAGTTTCGCCCGCGTCACCTCGACGGCCACGGCAGAGGCCGCAAGTTCGTCGTCGCTCAATGCGCGCAGTCTCATTCCGAGGCGGCTGGCGATGATGCGCTTGGCCAGGACGTAAGAAGCGGTCGCCATCGCCAGAGTGAGGAAATAGAATGCTTCCGGCGTGTCCAAAACATACTTGCCTATGCTTATTGCAGGAATCGAGCGTACGCCCTGAGGGCCGCCGGTGAGATCGACCGCGTTGAGCAGCACGATCCAGACGATTTGCTGGATACCCACCGTTGCCATGACGAAGTAAAGGCCAATGAGGCGCACCGCTGGCCCACCGAGCAGCGTGCCCACCAAAGCAGAGCCGAGGACCGAAGGGATGAACGCAGCCAGCGGAGACCAACCCAGTTTGGTCGTAAGCAGCGCCGTCACGTAGGCCCCGACGCCGAACAGCGCCCCCTGTGCCAGGGACACGCGGCCAGTGAATCCAGATAGGAAACCGAGTCCAATGACCGGCAATGCGGATATGAACACGAAGTTGGCCACGTGCACTACATACGCAGGTGCGAAAAATGGCAGCGCAAGCAGTAGCGCAAGCACCGCAGCGAACGGACCGTACCGTATTGACTGCGCTTGTCTCATACTTTGACCGGAGTGCTTGTGCCTAGCAGGCCGTTGGGGCGCCACACCAGCATTACCAGAAGAATCACGAAGGCGACCAGATCCTTGTAAGCCGACGAGATGTAGGTTCCGGCAATGTTCTCCAGCAGTCCGATTGCGATACCCCCGACGATCGTGCCGGGAATGCTGTTGATTCCACCGAACACCGCTGCACTGAACGCCTTTAGACCGACCATGTCCCCCATATCGAACGAGACAAAGTACAGCGGCCCGATGAGCACACCGGCCACAGCCGCAACCGCGAAGCTGAGCCCAAAGGTCTGCGCGATAGCCATCGGCACGTTGACACCGACCGTGCCAGCAATTTCCGCGTCGGCGGCCACCGCGCGCAACGCACGGCCATTACGGGTATAAGCGAAGAAACAATGCAGGAGCGCGACCAGGATAACCGTGCAGCCGATGACCCAGAGGTAGGCTTCCTGGAACTGCGCGTCGCCGAATTTCACGATCCGCTCGCCAAATACCTTCGGAAACGGGATCGGCTCCGGAAAAAACAGTCGGACCGTATTCATGAGCGCAATGCCAAGCCCGATGGAACCGACGATGAACACATCGTGATTGTGATAAAGCTTGCGAAAAATCAGGCGTTCGAGCACAACCCCGATCAGAAACGCGACCACCATTACCACCAACAGCAACGGCACTGCCGGCAGCGAAAACTTGTTGGCGATCGTAAGACCAAGGAAGGTGCCGGCCATGAATACATGACCTTGAGCGAAATTCACCATCTTCAGCGTGCGGTAGACCAGGGTGAATCCCAGCCCGACAATGGCATAGATGCAGCCCGATGCGATTCCGCCGACGATAATCTGCATTAGCATGAGCGGGCGACCTTAGGTGCGATCGACAGAACAGGACACCGTGCCGGCGTTTTGCGTGCGTGCCTTATTGATCGCGCCGGCGTTATGTGACTACGCTCCTTCCATGTCATGATTTTCAAACGTATCCCGGACCTTCGATCAAAGGATGTTGCTCGATGAAGGTTTCGTCGATATCGATGCCAAGACCCGGGCCCTCCAGCGGATAGACCTTGCCCTCCGCATCGAGCTCATACGGACGTGTGCCGAGATGATCGCGGAAGGCATTGGCCTTGGCCGTGTCGGCCTCGAAGTAGCCGCCGTTCTCGATGGCCGCCAGGAAGTGAATATTGGCCGCCATATTGAGACAGGTTGCGGACGTGTGCGGATTGATGGGCAGCTTCCAGGCTGAGGCCATCGCCGCGATCCGGAGGACTTCCGTGATACCGCCGCTCTTGGAAAGATCCGGTTGCAGGATGGTGATGACGCCGTCCTGTATCACCCGCGTAAATTCGAAACGCGTGTAGTGATTTTCGCCGGCCGCAAGCGCGACACGGCCAAATCCCGCGGCGAGCGCGTAGCTTTTGTAGTCGTGCGCCGGAAATGGTTCCTCCAGCCAGCCGACGGCATTGGCATCCAGCTCTGGAATTACCTTGCGGGCATCGGCGACGGTGTAGCCGGCATTGGCGTCGGTCAGGATGTCCAGATCGGGAAACGCGCGCGGAACTGCACGAATCCGCGCGATGTCGCGCTCCGCCGTGTCACCGATGCGCAGCTTCACCGCCGTGAACCCGGCAGCGACGAAACCCGCGACTTCATCGACCAGGGACTCCGGCGGCTGGTATCCGAGCGAGATGCCGCCCGCGTACGCTGGAATAGGTTTCCGGATTCCACCGAGCAGGCGGTACAGGGGCCAGCCAACGGCCTTGCCGCGAATGTCCCACAGCGCCTGATCAAGACCGCTCATGGCCATCGAACAGGCCGCGCCCATGCCGTGACTACCGAGCTGGAACTTGTAGATGCGCGCCCAGATGCCCGTCACGTCCGCGGCATTCATCCCCATTGCGAGTTGCCGCAGCGTCGTATTGACGATTTGCCCGATCGCGCCCGGACAACGCCCATGATGCGATTCACCGTAGCCGACAAGCCCGCCTTTGGTGCGAACGCGCACGATAACGGCATCGCGCTTCACTGCGCGCCCGATGCCGAGCGTCACGCCGTCGTTGACCGGAAAGGAGACCGGAAAAGCGATGATTTCGTCGATTTGAAGTTCGCGTACGGAGCTATCGCTGACCTCCGCACGCATGGGTTTCGCTTTCGCCATGGATTTCTCGCTTGTGGTTGCCCCGCCGGCTCCATTGCATACATGGAGCCGGCGGTGACGTGAGGGCTGGTTTAGGAATCCGGAAAGATAGCCGGGTCGCTATTTCGCAGCTTTGTAAGCCTGAAACTGGCCATTTCCGACCTGCACCAGAATCGACGGCTGAACCAGTTGGTTGGTCTTGTCGAAGTGCACTTCGGTCGGCAGCCCGAAGACGCGGCCCTTCCACGAAGACAGACAAGCGCGCATCTTCTCCTTGTCGGTCCCGACTGACTTCAGGCAGGGCGCGACGATGTACTTGATCGCACGGTATTCCCATGCCGCGAGAACCGGACGGGGTGGTGTCGCGCCGCCGCTGAACTCCTTGACGAATGCATCGGACCATTTGCGCGAATCGGCATCCACGTCCTCATGGAAGTAGGTGGTGAGGATCGTGCCGGCCGACGCCTTGGGGGCAAGCGTGATCAGGTTCTCGTTTGCCAGACCGCCGGTGCCGATGAAGTGCGCCGTCACGCCGATCTCCCGCGCCTGGTTCATGATCGCAGGAGCCGCCGGAAGCGTTCCGAAAATCGCCAGACCGTCCGCATTTGCCGCTCTGATCTTGGTCAGCTGCGAAGTGAAATCCTTGTCGGCCGACTGGTAGGCCTGAACCTCGACCGGCGTCACACCGAGCTTTTTCAGACTGGCGACGAAAATTTCCTTGTTGCCCACGCCGTAATCGTTGGCGTCGTTGATTACTGCGATGCGCTTCATTCCCAACCGCTTGACGGCGACTTCGGCGATCTGCTCCGCCTGGATCGAGTCGGATAGGATCACGCGGAACGTCCATTTGTTCTTGTTCGTGGTGATATTCGGATTCGTGGCCCCGACGACAACATACGGCATTCCGGCGCGTTCGGACCCTTCCATTGCCGCCATCACCTGCGAACTGCCCCAGCCCCCGACGATCAAGTCGACCTTCTCATTCACGAGGCGCTGCATCGATGTAACCGATTGCGCAGGATTGCTCGCGTCGTCTACCAGCGTCATGACGATCTTGTTGCCATTGATGCCACCCGTCGCATTGATTTCCTTTATTGCCATTTCGGCGCCCTGCCGGATGCCAATGCCATAGGAGGTCCCCGGCCCCGACATTCCCGCAATTACGCCCAGCTTGATATCGGCGGCGTGTGCCGAGCCCATTGCGAACGCAATGCCGCAGACTGCATATCCGATCATAGAATGACGCTTCATGGATGCTCCTCTGTTCAAAGTTGATGATTCAAAACCACTCGTTTTCCACCCCACCAAGATCCCAATGCCTACTGCTTGAAACCATATTGACGTTCAGCGCTTTCCTTCGTGAGGTAGCCCTGCTCGATGTCGTGCGCTACCGCCTCCGGCAAACGTTCATTCGCCGACCCGAATCCGCCGCCCCCAGGCAAGAGCAGCGTGACCTCTTCTCCGGGCTCTATTGTCATACGCCACTTGGAGGGCAGAACACGGCCATCTCTTGCGAGTACGGCACCAGTCGCGCCATCCCCCCCGCCGGCTGTCCCGCGTGGT
>MERG01000319.1:0-6021 GCA_001771985.1 Betaproteobacteria bacterium RIFCSPLOWO2_12_FULL_62_13
TGCGCTGCTTGCTCCATCCTGCTTTCGAGAAAATTCTCGCATGACCCGGTCCCATCACGATCACGGGAATGCCAGTCCCGCGCAAGTACCCGTTAGTCCCATAGGCACGCATCCCATCGGCTACCGTATGAGCAACATTCTCCGGGGTGCTAAACCCTATCCACATGTTCAGCGTGCCTGATCCGCCGAACGCCGTCACGGTGCTCTGCTTTGCGCTGAAGCCCATCTCCACGTGTAAAGGCTCCCACGGGGATTCTTCTTCGAGCTCGCCAAAGCAAAAAGTGAAACGCCCCGGGTAGCCGTGGATTGATTTGGCGACCTCTCCCGGCGGACAGGCGCCAATGTTGAGCAGCGCAAGCTTGAGCGCCCTGCCGATCGTAGCATTAGCTCGGAACCCCGGTCCCATGCAGCCACGCCCGCAGTTGACGCCGATCTGGTTGCGAATCGGCCCGTTGATTACCAGCACCGGCGTGACCGGATTGGTGGTGGTCTGTATCCCCAGCAGGTCGAACCGTGGGTCGGACACCGCGTGCATAGCAGCGATTACCACCGGAAAGTACTCCGGTAGACATCCTGCCATTACCGCGTTGATCGCGAGCTTCTCGACGGTGGCGATGCCGCCTTCGGGAGGAACGAGCGCGATCTCCTCATCCGCAGGCAGCCCGACATAATCGATCATGGCTTGCACGTATTCCTCCGCGGGAGGGATCACCGGCAGGCCATCCGTAATGCCCAACTCCACCATATGCGTGAACAGAGCCGCCGGATCACTCGGTCCGTCGATCCGCTTAGATTGAAGCGTACGCATCATTGCGCCTTCTTGTGCGGTATGGATAGCTCATGGTCATCATCGCTGGGAACACCGCTTTGAATCAGTTTGCCGGCTTACACTGTTCAAGAGCTCCGACCAGTCGTGCGGCAACTCTACACGCCGGCCAGTACGTGCCCCGTGCATGTGATTCCCCATATATCCTCGCGATTGATTACGGCCGGGGTCTCCGGCGACAAGCAAACCGATGTCTTCGGGCTTGATCACTCGGTTCCCGTACCTGGTGCAGACGATTGCGCCATCGACCCACTCGCCATGACGATTGACAACAGGAGCAAATATTTCAATCCGCATCGTGTCGCGATATATGCGGCTGCGCGCTTTTCGGCTATGCATTGTGGATGCGTCATGGTTCTTCCTCTGTCTACGTCAGGCTACGTTTGTAATAGGTGTCTGATCCTGCAGACGTCCTTGATTTTCTCTATTTGCCAGATCGTGTCGAGCAACCGCCGTGCATGCCTCTTGCCGAACACTGGCGCGATGAGGTGGTAACTCTTTTCATCAACCTCGGCCCGGCTCATCGGGTTCTGTGCCGTGCCGCGCACGTTCTTGGTATGGTGCCGTAGCTCCCTGCCGTCCTTGAGTCTTATTTCGAGGATTGCCTGCCGCGATGGCAGGGCACGCTCTAGTTCGTCATCACCCATCAACTCAACGCGACGTCGCATATCTAGCACCTGAGGGTGTTGCATGCGCGCGACATCGTGCGCGGACTTAAACGTGATGATTGAGTCGAGAAGCATTACGGCGCACAGGTGCTGCATGCAGATATCGGGCATGGACCGGTTGTCGACGGTATTGGCCCCCTGATGAGAAACACGAATCACGACATGTTCTACGTCACGTGCAGCGATGCCATGCGTTCGGATGAGCTCTAGGAGGGAGTCGAGTGGCGCTTGAATCGGGGAGCCTACGGACCATCGCTTGACGTTGGTGTTCGTGATTTCAAATGTCTTTCCCAGCTCTCGAACGAGCTCGGTGGGCCTGGGAGCTCGACCGTAAGCGACGAAGAAGTTGCGTTCGCCAGAAAACACATCCTCCACACCCGTGAATCCGTGAGCGACCATTGCGGCAGCGCACACTCCATTTCTTGCCGGCATTCCACCAAAGTCAAACGCCTTCTCGATATGGTCCTCATCTCGCATCCAGCACGACACACCGGAGACCTGCTGCGCGGCATATGAAAACAAGTGCCGCACTTGGTTGTAGTTAAGGCCAGCGAGCGCGCCGGCTGCCGCAGAGGCGCCGAACGTAGGGCCAAAGCTGTGCGTCGAGTGTCCGTCGGCACGAAATTCCTTCGCATCAAGAGACATCGTCAGCCGCGTGCAGATGTCGTAACCAAGCGCCGCCGCGCCTAATAAGTCACTGCCTGAGCGATGCTCCCTCTCAGCCATGGCCAGAGCGGCTGCCACTATTCCGCACCCCGGATGGCAGAATGAAGGTGCATGCGAATCGTCGGTCTCATCGGCGTGCGCAAGCATTCCATTGGCCAGCGCGGCATGCTCGGCGGTGGTAAGGAAACTTGTGCCGACTACGACCGACTCCTTACGCCCTTGCAGCGTCCTGACATATGAAATCGCCCTCCGGCCCGGTAACAGGCGGGAACCGGAGATCATGGCGCCAAGCGTATCAACCAGATGATGCTTGGTCTTTTCCACGACCGGGCGCGGCAACGGGCGCTTCAAAGCCCCCGCGACATACGTTGCCAAGTCGTGCATGACACGCGAAATATCTCGTCGCTTTCTATGTGGCCCCATGGGTTCTGGACAAAACGGTATTGAAAGAAAAGTTGGGATCCAGAAAAATATTCTCGCTGCAAATAACAATTTCTCCGTCTTCGTCGAGATACCAGCGCCGCGCGGTCAGAGCACGATCACCAGGCATGTCAATTCCCGCAAGCTGAAGTTCGGAGCGCAGTTGGTGGTCCAGAAACGGCGCCAAGATTTCCTGTCGGATGACATCCACATGAACACCGAACCGCTGCTCGATGAGAGTCGAGACGAGGCGCGGCACACGCCCGATCTGATCGGTCACCGAGGCGTATCGCTCGGGCACAAAGATCTTTACGTATGCAATGTCTTTGTCTTCGTCGGTCGTCACTGTCCGGATGCCCGTAACCACAGCAAAGCGATCTTCTGCCGCCAGAGCGAAACGCTCCAATTCGTGGGGCGATAGCAATCGCTCTTCCACAGTCAACTTCTTAAGATGTGCCTGTGGTGCGGTACCGATAAATTCATCGATGTCTTTAACCGCATAATTAATCGGGCGTTTTGATGAGTTTGCGATTACGATCGTCCCGACACCGTGCCGTTTTTCAACGAGCCCCTTCGCTTCAAGGCGTTTCAAGGCTTCCCGCACCGTGAACTTGCTGACGGCATAGTCCTCCTGCAATTGCGCTTCGTGCGGAAGTTTCTGTCCAACGCGATATCGTCGCCGTCTTATGCCCTGTTCTAGATCTCGAGCAATCTGCAAGTACAATGCAACCCCGGCTTCATACTTTAGAAGAGGGCGGTTCATTTTATGATTCCCTGGGCGCGCAACCGTGCACGATCATTTTCACGATATCCGAGCTCCGCAAGCAGCGCGTCGGTGCGCTCGCCGTAGTCTGGCGCGCGGGTCTGCCGAATCGGACTTCCATTGATATCTGTAGCTGGTGCCACGACACTGAGAGGAACATGGCCGTGTTGCACGGGCGCGATGCGACCCATCTCATGGGCAAACGGGCTGGAGAGCGCTTGCGCGATGTTGAACACAGGGGCAATCGGCAAACTCCCCGAAAAGCACTCGATCCAGTAGGAGGTTGGTTTTTGCATGAAAAAGCCGTCCAACAGGCGGGTCAATTCGTGCCGGTTGGCGAGGCGTCCTTCGAAGGTCGTGAAGTCTGGTCTTTGTAATTCCGGCGGGTCACCCAGTGCTTTCACCAAAAGGGGCCAAAACTTTTCCTTATTGGCCATGATAAAAAGCCATCCGTCCTGCGTCCGGTAAAGCTGGCTGGGCGTAAGAGTTGGGTGGCTCGAGCGAGGTTCGCGCCCTTGCACATGGCCGGTATTCAGGTGCCACGTGGCCAAATATGTCAGATGTGAGATTGCGGTGCTAAATAGACTGACATCCAGGTCGCAGCCGATTCCTGTACGACGCGCGGCGTGGACGCCAGAGACCAAAGCGAGAGCCGCCTGTACGCCCGCTGCTTGGTCAACGATGGATAGACCCATTCGTGTAGGTGGACCATCTGGCTCTCCGGTCACCGATAGGAATCCGGCTTCGCTTTGCATCAGGTAATCGTAACCGGGCCAAGCCGCCCTCGATCCGCGTCGGCCATAGGCCGTTACGTGGATACAAACGACTCTCGGATTGACGGATTTGAGTGCGTCGTAGGTGAGTCCCAGCCTGTCCTGCGTATCACCGCGCAAGTTGTTGAAAACGGCGTCCGCGGTGGCCGTCAGCCGATGGAAAATTTCTTTGCCTTCCGGGGTCTTTAAGTCCAATCCTACAGAGCGCTTGCCGAGATTGAAAGTTTGGTAGAAGAGCGAGTCGCCTTCGGGTAGCGTTTCATCACGCCGGCGAACATGTCGGCTGACGTCGCCGCCTTCCCGCAGGTTTTCGATCTTGATGACTTCAGCGCCGAGCTGGGTGAGCTGGAGCGTGCCGAACGGACCAGCGCCATACTGCTCGACAGCCACCACACGAAGATCTTCAAGTAGTTTCAACGGTTCCCTTTTTTCAAACGGATGTCATGCGTTTACCATGAAAGAACGAACCGCAATGGACACAACTCGGTCGTCCTGGTTCAGACCCGTGGTGCGGATACGAATGATTCCCTTGCTTGCGTCTTTCTTCGAAAGTCGCTTATCTAGAATCTCGGTAACAGCGCGCAGTTCATCCCATACGTATGCGCACTCAGGAAAACTTATGGACTCCCACCCGAGATTCGCAATCGCGCTTTGGCTGGTTGCACGGACCGCGAGTCCGCCAACGACGCCGAGCACCAGGAACGGATTTACTGGTGTGCGACCCTCGTTCCTGGCTCCGTAAGCGAAGAAGAAAGGGTGCTCGTGCCCCGATAATCGAGCATAGAGCACGTTGTCCATATGAGTGATTACTCGACGCTGCTCATGCTCGATGACAGTCCCAGGCGCGAAATCCTGGTAACGGCTCGGATACTCATAGGTGGGTAGAATCACGACGACATGCCTTCACGTGATTCATCGTCGACCTTGACTAGTAAGCGGAACCGCACAAATTCCGTTCCATTGGTCTTGGCGCCGGTAACGGCGAAGACGTATTGGGTTGGTTCGGCAGATTCAATCACTGAACGCGCTGATATCGTATCCCCCGGGTGTACCGGCTTGATAAAGCTGAGGGACCGGATCTCAATCCTGGCGATCGGGAGTTGGCGAAGATCGTTGGTCACAGCAGCAACGATGCAGGATAGGAGGAACGGACTAACCACGAGCGGTTTCTCAAACCGGCTCTGAACGGCGAAATCATAATCCGTGTGCATAGGGTGCGTATTCATTGCCAGCAGACAGGCCGCAACGTTGTCAAAGTCAGTAATAGTGCGTCGAATCGAGTGATCGAGGGTTGCACCGGCCAGCAACTGGTTCGTTGCGACTCCAATGGCTTCGCGATGCGTTGGCTTTGGTAGAGGCTCCACTTCTTCCTTCACCGATGAATAAGTGCTGTGTCTTGCCGTCCGGTCGTGTGGTTCGTGTAGTGCGAGCGTTGCCGCTGTGCGCATCTCCGTTACCGGCGCCCCCTTGCAATACACAGAAACGACACGTCAAAGCGGCTCGGCTGGATAAGAGTTACGGAAGACTGTATAACTCGCAGACGACACTTGTGTCAAGCTGGCTCTGATAAAGCCGTTCCTATTGATATAAGATCTTGATTATTAACAAGGTTAACTACAGCCTCGCAGATGTGCCGCCAGTCGGTCTCTTATCAGCAAGCTGCCGCGCCCGGCGCTGGTGCTGATGGATCTCCTCAAGCGCTGCACCAGCGTCAAGACGGTGCGGCTGTGCCTGACGCTCGGGCGGGAGCTTTCACTGCCGTGAGCGGGCAAGCTCGACACGGCGGCGCTGCCCAAGGGTAGCCGCCGGCCGTGGATATTGAAGTCCAAAGACGGCCTGGTGGTGCTCAGGCCGTGAATGTGTTTATCACAGTTTTGATATAATGAGTTTGAAGCGTGTCGAGTG
>MERG01000319.1:6040-8593 GCA_001771985.1 Betaproteobacteria bacterium RIFCSPLOWO2_12_FULL_62_13
TTGCAGGCTACCAGCTCGAAAAGGTTCAGGCCGGCAGGGAGCCCGCTGACTGGAAGCCCATGCCCTCAATCGGGGTTGGGGTGAACGAGATCAGGGTCCGCGAGGGCGGCGCGTTCCGGGTCATTTACGTCGCGAAGTTTTCTGAGGCGGTGTACGTGCTCCACGCTTTCCAGAAGAAATCGCGCAAGACGGCCAAGCCCGATATCGAACTTGCACGCAAGCGCTTCAGGACGCTGATTCAGGAGAGAAAGCAGCAATGACTGAAAAACTCAAACGCACACGCGGCAGTGGCAACGTGTTCCTCGACCTCGGATTCGATAAGGAGGAAGCCGAAAACCTGAAGCTGCGCGCCAAGCTGATGATGCGGATCGAGGACTACTACCGTAGGAGCGGTCTCACGCAGGCCGACGCCGCAAAGCGCCTCGGGCTCGCCCAGCCGCGGCTGAATGCGCTGCTGAAGGGAAGGATCGGGCTGTTCAGCCTCGACGCCCTGGTCAACATGGCCTCACGTGCCGGTATGCGCGTCGAACTGCGAGTGAAGAAGGCGGCCTGACGCTTGAATTCTCCTGTTCGCGTCACGTCATCTTGGGAGGGTGAGAACCTCGACCCAATGGTGCCCACCTTCATCCCCTTCGGGACGCCAATACAAGCAGATGGTTACGATATAATAATGACGGTCGTAACCGTGCGTGTCTAGGTTGTGTCTAGAAAGAGACACTGAACAGGCTTGCCTTCAGGTGTCTTAGGGCCAGTCGATATCCGAGTATGACCGCTTCAGTCCCATCTGTACTTCGCTTCCTGGTGCTGTCTACGTCTACGATGATTTTGCGTCCGCCGCTTGACAGCAGTTACTCATCAATCTTGATGCCGGCACCCTTTATCACCTTGCCCAATCTGATTATTTCGGAGGTGATCGTGGCCGCCAATTGCTCAGGTGAGCTGGCGACGAGTTCTGTTCCGGCGTTGAATACCCTCTCTTTTACTTCTGCCTGGTTAAGGAATCGCACGATCTCCTGGCTCGATCGATTGATAATTGCCACGGGCGTTTTAGCCGGCACAAATATCGCCGATATCGATATCGATTCGTAACCAGGTACTGAGGCCGCCACCGTAGGCAAACCGGGCGCCAGCAAAGACGGCTGGGCGCTGGTGACTGCCAAAGCCCTTAATCTACCCGCCTTAGCGTGCGGCATCACAGAAATCACGGGGGCAAAATAAAGCTGCACTTCATTGCCGATCACAGCGGTAATCGGCTGAGCACTGGCTTTATAAGGTACGCCAACTAGATCGACAGCCGCCATGGATTTGAATAACTCAGCTCCAAGGCGCGCTACAAAATCGCTAGTACCCCCAGCCCCGGTAGTGACAATGCGAATTGGCTTGTTCGGATAATCCTGACCGGAGACCACACCCGCACCGAGAACCATCAGGCCAACCGACAACATCCTTACAATAAAACGTAGATTCAGCATAATATCCTCCTAACTTAAAGACTCACCAAATTTTCTACACGCTTTTCTCCCTTTCTGTTTGATCCATATCAACGATTGCTGTCGCACCGCGCCAACTCCGTCCTGCCCTTGATTTTCCCCTCTTCCTTCATCTGCCATTGCATGTTACTCGGATTATCTACGTCGCCGCTTCACGCAGTGGCGTGAACTGACTTGCCTGCAGCCAGCGATTTGACTGGAATTACCCTCCATTAGGTACAATCTTTCCCACGTGTCGACTTCTCTATTCGTAATCCACTGCAATGGGGAAGTGTATTAGACACGGGAATTTGGGTGTACTATGCAAAATGGCTATGCTGTGCAAATAATCAAATCGGTTACCATAGTACACCGGTCGCCCTGCTTAAACTGAAGCACCTGATCGCTTGCGAGGAGGCGTGAGGAATGGAAAAGCTGATTATCACCTGCTGCGTATTCAGAGAAAGGGAATTCTGGGGGCCTCCGGAGGCACGGGTCAACATGCCCAAGACGATTCGAGAAGTTGCCGACTCGATCCGCGGGGCACGCGATGCCGGAGCAGCGGTGGTTCATGTGCACGTGCCGGAGACTACGGGAGGCTCTCAGAACTCCCCCTTCATCAGGGAAAAGTACCTGGAACTCCTGCGCCTCATTCGCCAGACAGACGTCATTTATGAATACAGGGGCCCGGGTCCTTTCCAATGCGGCTACGCGGGAAGGAAGGGAACCGGCGACTGGGAGACTCGACTGAAGGAATGGCGGGAAATAGACCTGGGAGACGACAAACCCGACATGGTCGTTTGCATTCTCGGAGCGCAACACTGGGATGGCGGCGAGACTCAGCACTATGTGATGCCTACCCTTCCAGAATTGGAATCCCACATGAAGTACATGCTGGAGAAGAACGTTAAGCCTGAGTTTGAGGTTTGGGGCGCCAACTCCATGTACAATCTCAAGCACCTGATAAAAAAGCAACTGGTCAAACCACCGTACTGGCTTGAGCTCTTCCTGGGCGCCTCCGGCTCGACATCTTCTCCCGCCAACCTTGAGGAATTGCTCTACATGACCAAGAGGGTCCCTGAGA
>MERG01000320.1 GCA_001771985.1 Betaproteobacteria bacterium RIFCSPLOWO2_12_FULL_62_13
GCAGCAAATTCTTAGCGGAATTCCCCTCCGTGGAAATCCAGGCTAGAGAGCAAAAAACTGGGTACTCGGGATCCTAAGGAATTGATGTTGATTGATTCTTCTATCCGAAACCTACGTGGCGTATTTCTGGTGCCTCGATAACTTCCATCGCAGCCGTTAGCCAGCACGAACAAGCGACATGGCCAATTGTCACCTTTGTGGAAAGCCGGCAGGATTTTTCCGTCGCGAACACGCAGAGTGTGTGAGTCGTCGCGACCACGGAAAGGCCGTAATCCAGGCACTCATTAGCGATGCGGTAGTCAGCGAGATCGAAGTTCCGCTAGAGCCGCTGATATTGAAATTACCTGACCTCGCACGCGAGTACTTCATCCCAGAGAACGACGCGCGGGATCTTCTCATCCGCGGATGGGAAACTGCGGTCGAGCATTTTCTGGGCGATGGCGCTCTTAGCCCTAACGAGGAGAGTAAGTTACTCCTGCTCGCTCACCAGTTTCAGTTGTCGGAAGGCGAGCTCGACCGCAACGGCGCATTTTCCCGGGTAGCGAAAGCGCGGGTAATACGGGACATACTGAAAGGTAATGTCCCTGGCCAGCTGACGGCCAAGAAAGAAGATCTTCCATTTAATTTCCAGAAAGCCGAACGACTGGTGTGGGTCTTCAACAGCGTTCAGTATCTGGAAGACAGGAGCAAGATCAAGTATGAGGGTGGGTCACACGGCGTCAGCTTTCGCCTCATGAGGGGTGTTTACTATCGGGTTGGCGCACACAAAGGTGAGGCGGTCCGCCGCACCGAACGCTTACACGTTGACACTGGCACACTGGCAGTAACAGACAAGAACATTTATTTTTCTGGGCCATCGAAAAGCTTTCGCATCGCGCACAGCAACATCGTGTCGCTTACTCCATATAGGGACGCGGTTGCAATCGTTCGCGATAGCGCAACAGCGATGCCACAGATCTTTGTAACCGGTGATGGATGGTTTGCTCACAATGTTCTTGCCAATGTGGCGCACCTTGATAGCTAATTGCTGGCTAATCCATGTTTTGGGACCCACGTTTTGGGACCAGGTCTTGCATTAACGTACACTAAAGCAAGACTTGACCCCATCTCCCCTTCGGACAAACGTCAATCGGGGGTCAGATTGTGCTCCTTGATGATCTTCGCCATTTTCGCGACCTCCGATTTCAAGTGCGCCGCGAATTCCTCCGGCGTATCGCCGACAGTGGCGTAGCCCTGATCATTAAGACGCTTGCGCACCGACGGATTGTTCAGGGCCGCCATCGTTGCGCCGTGTATCGTTGCGATTATCGCCCTGGGCGTATTGGCGGGCACCATGAAGCCATACCAGTTGCCAAACTCGTAGTCGGGGTAGCCCGATTCGGCAACGGTTGGATGTCCGGGCAGCATAGGCTGGCGCTTGGTGCTCGTCACTGCCAGCGCGCGCAATCTGCCCTGCTGAATCAGCGGCAACGTTGGTGCGAGCGGGGCGATATAGAACGGCACTTCGCCGGAGAGAACTGCGGTTATTGCTTCACCGCCGCCGCGGTATGGCACGTGCAGCAGGTTTATACCAGCTTGGCGTTTGAACAACTCCGCTGCCAGGGGCACGGCGGTACCTGCACCCGCAGAGGCAAACTCGATTTTCCCGGGCCTGGACTTCGCCAATTTGACGAATTCGCTGAGCGACTTCACCGGCAACGAGGGATGAACGACGACCACGTAGGGGCCCGTGGCAAATTGCGCCACGGGCGCGAAATCACGGAGCAGGTCGTAGGGCAGGTTCTTGTACATGCCGGCGTTGATGGCATAAGCCAGGTTTACGAGAAACAGGGTATAGCCATCCGGCCGCGCCTTCGCGGCGATTTCCGCTCCGATGTTGCCCGAGGCGCCGGCACGATTTTCTACGATAATCTGCTGACCCAAGGTTTCGGTAAGCCCTGCGGCCATGATGCGGCCGATGGTGTCAGTGCCGCTACCGGCCGAGAAGGCAATCAGCAGGCGAACCGGTTTTGTCGGATAATTCTGCGCCCAGCCGGTCGCTGCGAATTGGCAGATCAGGCAGATCAGCATAAGCGACTTTACGCCCATTCTTCCAATCATGTTCATGGCTAACATCCTCACGATCGGCCTGAATCACGGTCAGACCAGAACTCAAAAATTCCATCAGTCCTGGCGTTTGTATTCTAGCACCTTCACCAGCCGGCGACCGTGCAGATAACAAGTAGTTTTGTCCGGTTTTTGCAGCACATGAGTTATCATGCCGCACGATTGTTCCCGTCCTCGCCCGACGTGCCGCATGGAAAGAAACGCCTCGGGGGGAGCTGCGGGCAAGAGTTTGCTTCGCTCGGGTGATTGGAATATATTGCACAGTGGTTGGCCAACAATCGCGCTCAAGACGCGCTCGGATTGCGGTTGTCTCCAGGGAGGAGGAAGCAAGAATCAACATAAGGCCCATCAGGAGCAGTCTGAAACCTCCTCTATTCCTGCACCGGCGCGCCGGCTTGGCGAACGGGGATTGCGCTGGGTTTGAATTCCCATCCTTTAACATGTCAACGCGTTTACCATTCTGCTTCCGATTGCTCTTGACCGGGCTGCCTGTCCTGTTGGCTACGCTGCCGCCGGCGTTGGCGCAAAGCGGCTATCCCACCCGGACGATACGCATCATCGTGCCCGGCTCGCCCGGCGCCGGTTTCGACACGGTCGCGCGACTGATGGCCCCGGGACTGTCCGAACGCTTGGGCCGGCAGGTGGTGGTCGAGAATCGTGCTGGGGCGGGCACGATAATCGGCACCGAGATCGTGGCCAAGGCGTCCCCCGACGGCTATACGCTGCTGATGTGCGCGATCGCGTTTGCGATCAATCCCGCGCTCTACAGGAAACTGCCATACGATGCGTTGCGCGATTTCACGCCCATCACGCAGACGGCGTTCGTGCCCAATTTGATGGCCGTGCATCCCTCCGTGCCCGTGAAATCGGTAAAGGAAATGATCGCGCTCGCCAAAGCGCGGCCCGGGGAAATCTTGTTTGCTTCCGGGGGGCGTGGCGCCAGTTCGCACGTGACGATGGAGTTATTCGCCAGCATGGCGCGGATTCGCATGACCCATGTCCCGTACAAGGGTACTACCCCGGGAATAATCGACCTGCTCGCCGGCCAGGTTGCGATCATGGCGGCGAGCATGGCAGCGACCATTGGCCACGTGCGGGCCGGCAAGCTCCGCGCATTGGGCGTGACCAGCGCGCGCCGTGTTTCGGCCGCACCCGACATTCCCGCCATCGCTGAAGCAGGCTTGCCCGGCTACGAGTCGGTGAACTGGTTTGGCCTGCTCGCACCAGCGGGAACGCCGCAGGAAGTCATCGCCAGGCTGCACCAGGAGGCCGTCGCGGTTCTGCGTGCCCCCAGCATCAAGGAACGCCTCGCCGCCGACGGGACCGAGGCGATCGGGACCGCGCCGGAAGAATTCGCCGCATTCATCAAGGCGGAAACCGTGAAATGGACGCCCCTGCTGAAGGCCGCAGGAATCACGCTGGAGTGATTCGAAACTACGCCGGCGTCATGGTGTGCGCGTAATCGCGCCAAAGACTGAGCGACCGAGCCGCCGACGTCCATACGGGCTTTGATACTTGTTACAAAGCTTGAATCGAGGGGAGTAAAATGCCATGTTGAGAGCTTTTAATGCGCTGATAATCCTTGTGTTGCCTTTTTTCTCGGGGGGTGGTCGGGCGTTGCGTTGGCAGCGGAAGGTTCGCAAGCGAACTACCCGCAGCGCCCGGTGCGGATCATAGTGGGGTTCGCGCCCGGCGGCTCGGACGTTCCGGCCCGCATCCTCGCGCAGAAGCTCCATGAGAAACTCGGGCAACCGTTCATCGTTGATAATCGGCCGGGTGCCGGAGGCATCATCGGGACGGATCTTGCTTCAAAAGCCACTGCGGATGGTTACACGCTTCTATTTGCGACGGCATCTTTCCCGGTCACCGCCGTTACTTTCAAGAAGCTTCCCTCCTGGGTCTTTCCACGCCGGACGAATTCTGGAAATTCATCCGCTCCGAGATAACCAAATGGGGTCGCGTGATCAAGGACGCGGGCATCGTTCCAGAGTAGGGCTGTCACGGTAGCTGGCCGAGAGTCGCACTCAGGACCCGCTCGCAGCGCACGCGCCTCCCGGGAAGGGAGAAAGTGAGCACGAAGACAGGCCCCCTTGTGCGCAGTCCGGAACCTGCAATTTTCCAAGAATTGCATTGCCCGGCTCACGGGTCACGGTTAGCTGAAAGGGAATATACCGGCAATGTCGAAAATGTTACTTTGCAGAAATGCAACCGCACTCAAGGCCGATGGAGAGCTCGACGAGGATGCGTTCCGTCAATTCTTGCAGCGCTTCGTCGACGCGAGAATCGGGGTCTACCTTGGAAGCGCTGGTTCCGGTGAGGGCGGCGCACTGACGGCCGATGAGCTTTTGCGCGTTTACAGGATCGGAGTTGAGGTATGCAAGGGCAAAGTCCCGGTCAACGGTAATCCACCCGAGAAGCCAACGGTTCGGGAGACGCTGGATCACATGAAGATCGCGATCGAAGGCGGTGTGGAGATCGTCAACGTATATGGGCCCCCGGGCTGGCACGCATTTCGGCCGACGGATGACGAGTATGCCGGCTTCTTTGATGAGTTGCTCCGCGCCGTCAAACATCCGGTGGCGATTGCGCCGAACCCAACGATCGGCTATTCCCCCAAGCCGGCGTTGATCGCCGATATCTGTGACAGACACCACCAAATCGTCGCGGTCAATCTGGTAAATCAAGATGATGATTACTTTATCGCGCTCAAGGACGGGCTCGCCCGCGACCTCGAACTGAACGTTCCGCTCACGGGGTCGCTGGACATGCTTCTGCTTGGCGCCACCGGCGTGATCGGAGGCGAATTGAACATGCTGCCCAAGACCTATCGGCAGTATCTCGATCTCTACGAAAGCAACAAGTTTGCTGAGGCGGCGCTCGTTTATGCGGACCTCAAGCGATTTAACCAATACGTTGCCAAATGGAGGGGAGCGCACCCACGATGGATCAAGATGATGATGAAGGTGTTCAGGATGCCGGGTTGGGGGATACGCGGCCCCTATCGAATGCCTGCGGATGATGAGCTGCAGAAGTTCACCGAAGGCTTGCTTCGGCTGCGGCTGCCGGAGGTTGAAGAACTGGCTCGGTCGGCAGGCATCACCACACCGGTTTGAAATAAAAAGTCATGGAGAAATCAATGTCCCGCAAAGCGCGTTTGTTTCTGGCCCTCGTGACGTCCTCGATTGCTGTTTTCGCAAGTTCAACCACGACAGCGGCGACCTTTCCGCAAAAGCCGGTTCGTTTCGTTGTTGGTTACGCGCCGGGAGGCGGTACCGATGTCCTGGCTCGGGTCATCGGCCGGAAGCTTTCCGATATGTGGGCTCAACCCGTGGTGGTCGAGAACCGCGCCGGTGCAGGCGGCACTATCGCCGCAAGACTGGTTGCTCACTCAGCGTCCGACGGATACACCATACTCATGATCACCACCAACCATACCGTGCCGTCCCACGAGCACAGGGACCTGAATTACGATCCGATCAAGAGTTTTGCGCCGGTCATCGAGATCGCATATATACCCAGTGCGCTCCTTGTCAATCCCTCGCTTCAAGTCAGTTCCGTAAGAGAGTTGATCGAATTGGTGAAGGCCAAGCCTGGAAAGTTGAATTTCGGCAGCACGGGACCAGGCACGGCGCAGTTTATGGATATGCACCTGTTGATGAATGCAGCGGGAATCAAGATGGTCAATGTGACGTACAAGGGTGCCGGGCTTATCCTGGTAGCGCTGCTCGGCAATGAGATTCAACTGACCCTTCAGCCGATCACGGCATACCTGGAATCGATCAAGGCTGGCAAGTTAAAGGCACTTGCCGTTACGGGAAAAGTGCGCTCGGGGTTGTTGCCTGATGTCCCGACATATTCCGAAACAACCGCTTTGCACGGCTTCGAAGGCAGTGCAAACTGGTATGGAATAGTGGCGCCAGCCGGCACGTCGAAGGAGATCGTCCGCAAGTTGCATGACGACGTCGCAACAGCCATAAACACGTCCGAAGTGCAGCGGCTCTTGTCCGTTCAAGGTTTCGTTACCGTGAGCGGCTCGCCAGAGCAGTTTGCCAAGAAAATCGCGAATGACCTCTCGAAATGGTCGAATTTGCTGAAGACAGTCGACGTTAGATAAGAGCGCGATTGGGGGAAGCGGCAAAGAGGAGGGCCAAGGGGTAAACCGGACAGAGTGCTCTCATCCCGAAAATTTCCCCCCACGTTTCGTTTGGGCTTGTTCACTTTGGCGTGATTGGTGCAGCCGCGAAAATAGGACTATTCGCGCATCCTTCCGTGCCAGCGAAA
>MERG01000321.1 GCA_001771985.1 Betaproteobacteria bacterium RIFCSPLOWO2_12_FULL_62_13
CGGAGGCGTGCATGTGCTCGCCATTCTTGATCCCGCAAAGACTTCTACGGATGTGGCGCAGTTGTTGGGCGCAGTGGACTTCCACGGTACGCGTGGCGCGAGCGAGGCCGCGGCCAATGCCGCGCCGATCAAGGTGGCCGAAGCTATCGCGCAAGCGGGCGCTCTGCCGATATTGGCCCACGTCGACGGTCCTTCCGGTGCGTTCGAGGTGCTGAAAGGCAATACATTGGCGCCGCTGATCGAATCACCGCACTTGTTCGCGATGGAAGTGTGCGATTCAGCGCTTGCGAAGCCGGAGCTTTACCGGCAGCGAAAACTGGCATGGGCGGAGGTGCTTGGCTCCGACTCGCACCATCCGGATGGTTCCGGGGGCCAACGATATCCCGGTTCGCACTTCACCTGGGTGAAGATGGGATCACCCTCACTGGAGGGCTTGCGCCTTGCCCTGCTCGACGGGAACGACGTTTCCATCCGCCGCAGCGATGCTGCCGCCCCCGGATTCGACCCGTTCGCGACCCCGGACCATTTCATCGAGTCCATCGAAATCACCAACGCACGCTTCATGGGACGTGCATCGCCCGAGCACGTCGGATTTACCCCGTGGTTCAATGCCCTGGTGGGCGGACGGGGGACCGGAAAGTCCACGATCGCGCATTTCGTGCGTCTGGCGTATCGGCGTGAATCGGAACTCGCCGCGCTCGGGGACATTGACTCGGTGGCAAAAACCTTCGAGCGATTCAATCATATCCCGCGAAGTCGAGATGATTACGGCGGCTTAGGTGGGGAAAACAATCAGACAGAGGTACGGCTCGTATTGATGCGCGATGAGGTGCGTTATCGCCTGAACTGGCGTCAGAACGGCGTGGGGCCGGTTGTAGAAGAACAAGACGGCGAGGGCTGGCGACCGTCTTCAAGTCAAGCAGTCACGCCAGAACGGTTTCCCGCACGGCTGTTCAGTCAAGGGCAGATCGCGGGCCTTGCCACTGAGGGCAGCTACGCATTGCTGGACCTGATTGACCAGGCGGTTGGCGCCAGCGAGGAGAAGGAGGCGATCCGCGAGGAGGAGCGCCGCTTTCTGGCATTGCGAGCCAGCATTCGCGACTTCGCGGGAAAACTCGCGGGCCGGGAAGCGCTCAGCATTCAGCTAGCGGACATCCGGCGCAAACTGGATCGCTTCGAGAAGGCGCATCACGCCGAAGTACTCAAAGCCTATCAGCAGCGAACCCGACAGGAACGGGAATCGCTAAGGCAATTTGAATCGGGCGACGAGGTCGCAAATCGGATCGAGGAGCTTGCCAACGACATCGCCCCGGATGACGTGCCGCCCGACCTTTTCGATCCTACCGATGGCGCGGACCGGACAGCGATGGATCTCATGCAGCGGCTTGGCGCGCGGTTACGCCAGACCGCGCAGGAATTGCACGCGGCGGCTAAGCGATTGCGAGATGCGGTGGGAAGCGAACGCATGGCGTTGCCGGCAACAGCCTGGCATACCGAGCTTGAGGGAGCGAAGAAGCGCTATGCCGAGTTGATTGCGGCCCTGAAGTCACAGGCCGTCACCGATCCGAGCGAGTACGGAAAGCTGGTGCAGGACCGGCAACGGATCGAAGGGGAGCTGGCCAGACTTGACTCGCTGGAAAAACAGCGAGTCCAGGTCGTCGTACAGGCGGAGAACAGCCTGAAAAATCTTGCGGTAGCCCGTCGCAGGTTGAGCGAGAAGCGAGACGGCTTCCTGCGGCAAGTGCTTGCCCACAACCCCTACGTGCGGATCGCTCTGGAACCTTATGGCCGCGACCTGCGCGCGATCGAACGGTCCTTCCGCGAAGTAGTAGGTGTGTCGGACGACCGTTTCAGCGATGACATCCTGGTCGATGAAGACAAGCAGCCCGCAAAGGGCGCCATCGCCGCATTGATTCGAGATCTTCCCGCCGATGCCGAGAGCGCGCGGGCACAGGTGGAAGAGCGCATCGGCGGGCTCAAGCAGAGTATCGCGGAGTCCTGCGAAGGACTAGGAAAGCTCAACTTCGGCGGCCACTTTGCCAACTACCTGGAACGCGAGTTGAAGCGCAGGCCGGAGTTTCTCGACTGGGTTCTTGTCTGGTATCCGGAAGATTCACTAAGGCTGGAATACAGCCCAAAGGGGGACGGCGCGGGTTTCAGGCCCATCGAGCAGGCATCCGCGGGCCAGCGTGCCGCCGCGATGCTGGCGTTTCTCCTCACTCACGGCACTGAACCCATTGTCCTGGATCAGCCAGAGGACGACCTGGATAACCATCTGATCTACGGCCTGGTGGTCCAGCAGATTCGATCGAGAAAGCAGCACCGGCAGATCATCGCTATCACCCATAACCCGAATATCGTGGTGAACGGGGATGCGGAGATGATCCACGCACTGGATTTTCGTAACGGCCAGTGTCGCGTTGTCGAGAGGGGTTGCCTGCAGGAAAAAGTAATGCGTGACGAGATCTGCCGCGTGATGGAAGGTGGGCGGGAAGCGTTCGAGCGGCGTTTCCGCCGTCTTGGAAAGGACTGAATATGTTCGATAGTCCCAAAGAGTTGCTGGACAAGATTCGCCTTGGAGAGGATTCTTTTCTCGAACTGAAGGAAATTCGATTCGCCGGCGATCGCGTCACCGCACCGCATAGGGATTCACTTGCGGACGGGCTCGCGGCTTTCGCAAACAGTCGCGGAGGGGTCTGTGTGCTTGGTGTGGAGGATGGCACTCGGGAGATCCTTGGTATCCCGTTAGAGCGCCTGGACGCGGTGGAGACCTTCGTCCGGGAACTGTGCACCCAGTCGGTCAACCCGTCCTTGACGCCATCCATCGAGCGGCTTTGGCTGCCCGCGACCACGGGGGAAGAGGTTGCGGTCCTCAAGATCGACGTCCCGCGTAGCCTGTTCGTCCACCAGAGCCCCGGTGGGTACCTGCACCGGGTTGGGGGCGCAAAGAGGCAGATGTCAACTGAGTATCTGCTTCGTTTGGGTCAGCAGCGCAGCCAAGCCCGGATTATTCGCTTTGATGAGCAAGTCGTACCCACGGCGAGCCTCGATGATCTCGTACCCGAACTGTGGCAGCGATTCCAGACTGGCCGCTCGCGTGATCCACGCGATGACTTGCTGGTGAAGCTGGGAATGGCACGATACGAAGAGGACAGCGCGCTGCGTCCAACGGTGGCCGGCGTCCTGATGGCGACGAACAATCCGAGAAATTGGATCCCGAACGCCTTCATTCAGGCCGTGGCCTACCGCGGCATCGGTGCGGCACCGCAGTCAGGTACCGACGGCTATCAGCTGGATGCGACCGACATCAGCGGCCCGCTGGACCAGCAGATTGCCGAGACCTGCCGCTTTGTGATGCGCAATATGCGTGTTGCGGCCTCGAAAGACATGGGCAGGCGCGACATCCCCCAGTTCGACATGACTGCCGTCTTCGAGGCGGTGGTGAATGCTGTCGCGCATCGGGACTATTCGATACACGGCTCCAAGATTCGGCTGAGGCTGTTCGCGGATCGATTAGAGCTTTATTCCCCGGGCACGATATCGAACACCATGACCGTCGAGAGCCTTCCCTATCGCCAGGCCGCCCGGAATGAGGCTATTACCAGCCTTCTCGCCAAATGCGCCGTTCCGACGAATGAGAGCTGGATCAAGACTGATCGCCGAACCCTGATGGACAAACGTGGCGAAGGCGTTCAAATCATTCTGGAGAACAGCGAAAGCCTCTCAGGAATTCGACCTGTGTATCGACTGATTGATGAGGCAGAGCTGCTCCTGGTGATCTATGCCGCTTCGACGGTACAGGCTGAGTCGGAATGATTGGCGAAACCCTGATCGATGCCGCCCGTGCGTCGCTCGAATCGGTGCAGCGCGGCGCGGATGGCGTCGCCCCGCCTGTGGCCATTCTCTGGACCGATGCGGACGGCCAGTGGCAGCCGATCATTCCAGCGCTCAGAAACGCGATGCCACAGCTCTACGTACTTGGCAGCTACGATCCGAAAACGCATACGGGTCCAGTGATCTGGCTCAAGTGCATCGTGGAGCACACGTTGCGCGACGCGCCCGAATACGGCGTGACTCCGGTGCTTTACTTGCCGCGCGTGAGCCGTCAGGACCTGCGCGCAGGCGGCGACTGCCCGCCTGCGCTGCAACCGCTGGTCGAGTTGCAATATCGGGGCGCGGTGTGGCACCAGAAAAACGGGCGTGACTGGACCGTTGATGCATTTCTGTCCTCGGAATCCGGTTGCGGGCTCGACATCGCGCGGGACAATCGCACGCAAGAAGCGATGCTGCGTGCTCTGCCACTGCTCGCCATCGAACCGCTTGCCGCGCTGCGTGGCCGGCGGCTCGAATCGGACAATTTTGATGCGCTGGCGATCGGCGATCCGATCCGTGACCTGCTGACGTGGATGAGCGAGCCGAAGACTTTCGAAGCGCGCTGCGATAGCGCCACCTACGCAACTTTTCGTGACGTGTGCCGGCGCGAGTTCGGATTCGATCCCGAGAAGGACGGGCCACTGGCGGCGGGCGATGCTTTGTTGAACGGTAGTGGAAAATGGGAGAGCGTATGGCACCGTTTCACCGAGGCGCCACAACTATATGACGGCGTGGCGGAGCGCTTGCGCGAGGCGAAACCGCGAGATCTCTTGGTGGACCGCTCACGCCAGCCGACGGTCAATGAGGAGGAGGAGCAGCAACTTCGGCGCGATCTGGCGGTCGCGGCTGGTCTTTCCCATCGCGATGCATGCAGTCGCGTGCTGGAGCTTGAGACGCGGCACAGAGAGCGGCGCGGCTGGGTGTGGACGCAACTCGGGGAAAGCCCGCTGGCGCTGGCACTCGCGCCATTGCAGCGTCTTGCTGATCTGGCACGCAAGCCCCTCGGCGGTCCGACGGTGGAAGCCATGGTGGCGGATTACACCACCGATGGATGGCATTGCGATCGCGTAGCGCTCGAAGCCCTTGCGAGTGTTACCACGACTGCGGATGTCGATCTGGTCAGCAAAGTGGTGCGGGCGCTCTACGAACCCTGGCTTGATCGGTCCGCGCGCCGTTTTCAGGAGCTTGTTGCTGGTACGGACGCAGCTAATCTTTCCACCGGTGTTCCGGCAGAGAAAGATACCTGCGTTCTATTCGCGGATGGGTTGCGTTTCGATGTAGGCGGTCTGCTCGCGGCGCGACTTGAGGGTCGCGGACTACGGGTCAGGCTGTCTCATCGCGTTGCTCCGTTACCGACGGTCACCGCGACCGCAAAGCCGATGGCCTCGCCCGCGCATCGCGTCGTGGCAGGAGGCCAGACCGCGGAGGACTTCCTGCCGCTAATCGCGGGCAGCGGACAACCGGCGATTGCGTCACGCTTGCGCAACGAAATGGCGCGCATGGGTGTAGACGTACTGGAACCGGATGAAGTCCGCTTCGCAAGTGGCGCTCAGGGCGGGGGCTGGTGCGAGATCGGCAAACTCGACGAAATCGGGCATTCGCTGGGAGCACGACTCGCGCGCGAAATCAAGACCGAGGTCGATACCATCGCCGATCGAGTGGTCGAACTCTTGAGTGCCGGCTGGCCGCGAGTGCGTGTGGTGACCGATCACGGTTGGCTGCTGCTTCCCGGCGGTTTGCCAAAAGTAGAGCTTCCGGCACATCTCGTCGCGACACGTTGGGCACGCTGTGCTGCAGTGCGTGGTGAATCAAGCACTGACGTGCCGACGTATTCCTGGCACTGGAATGCCCATGCGCGCATCGCGTCACCGCCCGGAATAGGTTCGTTCGTGGCCGGGAACGAATATGCGCACGGCGGCGTGAGCTTGCAGGAATGCGTCGTCCCTGAGCTTTTTGTCGAGCGCGGCGAAGAGGCGGTGCACGGCAAGATCATCAGCATCAATTGGCGTGGAATGCGTTGCCGTGTGACGGTGGAATCGAAAGCCACGGGTCTGCGTGTGGATCTGCGCCTGAACTGGAAGCAGGCGTCTTCCAGCATCGCGGTGTCGCCGAAGGAGATTGATGCGGGCGGCGAGGTGAGCCTTGCCGTGGCGGACGACAAGCATGAGGGCGCCGCAGCTACAGTCGTCCTGCTCGATGCGGCAGGCAGTGTGCTGGATTACAAGCCGACCACGGTCGGCGAAGGCAAATGAGCATGGAACTGGATCATCTGGACAAGCTGGCGGCTTCTGCGTTCGACGGCTATCTGGTGCGGAAGGACCTGGTACGCAAGTACGCAAGGCAGTATCCGGTGCCGACCTACGTGGTGGAGTTTCTGCTCGGCCGCTACTGCGCGAGTGTGGACGAGGCGGAGATTGCGGAGGGTCTCCAAATCGTTGAGAAGCAGTTGAAGGACCGCACGGTGCGCACCGGAGAGGAGGAACTGTTCAAGGCGCGGGCCAAGGAGACCGGGTCGGTGAAGCTAATCGACATCATACGCGCGCGGCTCGATGCGAAGAACGACTGCTACATCGCCGAGCTGCCGAGTCTTGCGCTGCGCGATGTGCGCATCGAGGACCAGTTGGTGCGCGACAACGAGCGCATGCTTACCGACGGCTTTTAC
>MERG01000322.1:0-2496 GCA_001771985.1 Betaproteobacteria bacterium RIFCSPLOWO2_12_FULL_62_13
GGGCCCGGACCAGCTCTCGCCTCAGCGGCTTGTGCAGGATGTAGTCGAGCTGGCCGACCACGTGGGCGCGCGCCGCTTCCACGTTGCAGGATCATCCGCGGGCGCTATCGTCGCCGAGAAAGTCGCGATCGACTATCCCGACCGCGTGTTGACCCTCGCCGCCTTCGCTGGAACGGGCGGCATCAAGCACGGATTGCAGGATCACGGCGCGTGGGTCGCCCAAATCAAAGCGAAGGGCGTGGCTGCTTTCCTGCGCGAGACGATCGCCGACCGCATCGATCTCAGCCGGGTCGAACCGGGTTTCGTGGACTGGTTCATCGCGGACTCGGCGCGCACGCCCGTCGAGCTGTTCGCGCGCTTCGCCCCGATGATGCGCCGCTTCGAGGTGCTCGACGAGCTGCACAAGATCCGCTGTCCCACGCTCGCCATCGCGCCGGGCAAAGACCCTATCCACACGGTCGACCAGTACCGGGTGCTGCCGGACAAGATTCTGAACTGCGAGTTTCTGGTCTACGAGGGACTGCCGCACAACATTACCGATGCAGCTCCCGATCGCTGTGCCGAAGACCTGAAGCGGTTCCTGCTCGAGCACCGGCAGCCGCAATGAAGGGACGGCGCTGACCGCGATGGCCTCGGGGCCGCAGGATACGCCCGCGCCGACCGTCGCCGTTTTCTGTCCGATCACGTCTGGCACATCACCCACCGCTGCCACCAGAGAGTATTTCTGCTGAAGTTCGCGCGAGACCGACGCCGTTACCTGCGCTGGCTCTTCGAGGCGAAGAAGCGCTTTGGCTTCTGCGTGCTGAACTATATGGCGACGTGCAACCACATCCATCCGATCGCTGGTCGGAGGCGATCGCAGTCGGGATTCGTCAACCAGGTGAAGGTCGAGCTTGAGATCAAAGCAATGTTTCGCGAAGTTGCCGAGACGGGCGGACGGACGCCCTGCGGGAACCAAGGGGCGCTTACGGGTGTGATTCTGGCACGGAAAGCAACGCGCTGATGCCGGATAACACCATCCCTTGGGAGAAAAAACCAGAAGCTACCGAGACATCGCGTGGTCCGACCCGTAGCTGCCTGGATTGAAAAACCAAACCCGCTTTTCGATGGTGCGTGTTAGACTGCCAGGCGTCGAACGCGCCACCCGACTTCCCATTATGAGAAACACCGCTACGAAACTCCAGCTTCGCGCTGCGTCGCTCGTTTGCTGCTTGTTGCTCGCAACGCTGACCGCGGGCGCGCGAATACGAGATGCTGGCTGAAAGCGCGACCGTAAACGTGCGCGGCGATCGAGCTGCATTTGCGCCCCGCGGTTTTTACAACGGCGGTAATGGCAGCTTCAGCTCATCCTTCGTCGAGAAAGAGGGCGGCTAGATGGAAAAAATACCGAGCAAGTTCAGCGGCCGCATCAAGCGCGGGCGGCGCCTCAGAATCATGACGCCGGGCGGTGATGGCTTCGGTGACCCGGGTTAGCGTGACGGCACTGCGCTGGTGCGGGACTTTCTGGACGGCAAGATTTCGGCCGAGACGACACAGAAGGATTACGGCAACGATATTCGCAGCGAAGCCAAAGGGAAAACTTATGAAACTGTGGTACCAGAGTCTGGCCCGAGAAACCGATGCTACCCATTACCGTGCGATGCTGAGGAAAGTGATCGATTCCTGTGTCGATCCCGGAACCGAGGTGCATATTCAGGGGATCGTCGAAGCAGCCGGGATAGGCGTCCATTACGGGTTTCTTAAGCATCAGGACATGAAGGAAGTCATCTACAACGCGCTCCGGGCAGAGAAGGAAGGATACGACGCGTTCCTGATTGGAAATTTCAGCGATGTGGGCATATGCGAAGCGCGCGAGATGGTCAACATTCCAGTGCTCGGTCTTTGCGAAACCAGCATGCACATTGCTTGCATGATGGGAGCTACCTTTGGTCTCGTCCCGGTCAGTGAAAAACAGACGCCGAGCAAGATAGAGAACGCGCGCCGCTACGGTGTTGAAAGTCGAATGGTTGGGGCCTTACCTCTGAATTCGTCTCCGGCAGGGTTGAAGAAAGCGATGGTCGATAAAACGCTGCGAGACCGGGTAATGGCGGATTTCATGGCGGTTGCCAAACGATTGATCGAGCGCGGCGCCGAGGTGATCATTCCCGCAGGTGGTGAATTCAATGTACTTCTGGCGGAGGACGGCATATATGAAATGGAACGCGCGCCTATTGTTAATGGCATCATCGAACTGGTGAAAATGGGTGAGCTCGCCGCCAAGTTGAAGAAGTTAACGGGAAGATTCACGAGCAAGCGTCTGCAATATGCGGCGCCGACCGGCGATTTTCTTAAACGAATCCGAAACTTTTACGGGGCCGACCTTTATCCCGGAGCTGAATAACAGAGCGACCTCAAGGGATGCTGCGGATTCGACTCGTCCAGGGTAAATCATGAGGACCTTACTTCTGTGGTGCCTGGCAGTTTCGCTTGCAACCGCGGAGTGCGCACTGGCGCAGT
>MERG01000322.1:2507-8342 GCA_001771985.1 Betaproteobacteria bacterium RIFCSPLOWO2_12_FULL_62_13
CGTCCAATCCGCTGGGTCGTGGCAGGCGCGCCTGGAGGCAGCGCAGACATCGTTGCGCGATTGTTGGCGCCCGAGCTCACCCAGCTCTTGGGACAACAGGTTGTGGTAGACAACCGTGCGGGCGCCAGCGGAATGATTGGCGCCGGGATCTACGCTCCGGTGACTACAACCTCGTTGCCTTCAACGGTGAATTTGTGGTCGAACTCTTCTGATACCCATTCCATGAAGCTTGCTGCGTCATCAAAGCGCGGGTCACCGTGATGCAAGACTTCGGGCCGAAGCTGTTTGTCGATCAGTACAGGCAGGAACGAAACCTTTTTCACGCCTTCGCGCGAAAGCACCGCTTTGGCAATGAGACTGCGCTTGCTGTCCGTGCCATAAGGAAGGGGATGATCAGGGTCCATCGTAACGCCGTAACGCTTGGCAAAGGCGGCAGTCGCCTGCGCAGCCGTTTTTGTTGGGTCCTTCGACATGAGGCGCGAGGTGAGGTTCGTAGACATGATGAAGTTGCTCAGGCTGTAGAAACAGACTTTACCGCTGTGGATGCCGATCGCCTTCGGTGCATGGGCGTGATGGCCGAGAATCAGATCAGCCCCGGCCCCGAAAGCGGCCTCGGCAACCATCGGCTGGTAGTCGGCAATCACCCGCGGGATGAAATGAATGCCCCAGTGAAGTGATAGAACAACGACATCGGCCGCGTTTTTCGCTTCGCCGATATCGGACAGCATCGCCTCAAGATCTTCCTGATAAGGAACTGTGACAACCCGTGGTGGCATACCGGCCTGGTACTCCATCGGTTTGTAATAGGTGTGAGCACGCAGCGGAGCAATCCCGGCCTTGTCCGGGCCAGCCGCATATCCCTCGTGCAGGACCGAGCAGTAGGCCAAGATCGCAACCCGCACCCCGTTGCGCTCGATGATCGCCGGCTGACGGGCCTCCATGAGGTTTCGCCCCGCGCCGACCGTTTGCATTCCTTTCTCACGAAACAGGGCGATCGTGTCCAGCAAGGCATCTGGCCCCCAGTCCATGCCGTGGTTGCCGGCCATGGAGACGACGTCAAAACCGCAATCGCTGAAAACAGAGGCCATGTGCGGTTTGAGCGGCCTCTCGCTGACTCCGGAATGAACCTGGAGTGAGCCACGTTCGGAGTAGAGGCGCTCACACTGGCCGAACCGGATGTCGCCGGTGGCAAGCGTTGAACGAACAAGGGTGCTGTAGATTTCCATCGGCTCGTGGATCGGGCCGACATCGCCACACCCGAGCAAAACAACACTGTTTTCTGCCATGGTCTTGGTCAAAACATTTCCAGTATATGATATATTGAGTATTCGATGTTCTTCCTGTAGGCGGTCTAGTAGCGGAGGATTTATGCTGATATTGCGCCACCTTGCCCGGATGTTCTCGGCCGCCATGATGGCATTCGGCATGGGCGTGGTGTGCGCCCAGAATTATCCGAACCAGACCATTCGCATCATTGCGGGATCGGCTGGCGGTGCCATCGATATGTCGGCGCGCTCGATCGCGCAAGGGCTTACGGGCAACCTGGGCCAGCAGGTGATAGTGGAAAATCGAGGAAGCGCCGGCGGAGCTATCGCAGTGCAAACGCTAATCAGAGCGCGGCCGGATGGTTATACCGTGCTTCTCTACGGGAGCAACATATGGCTCTGGCAATTTATGGCAGACAATGTTCCTTGGGATCCGATAAGGGATCTTTCGCCGATCACATTAGCCATTACGACGCCTCACGTTGTTATTGTCCATCCGTTGTTGCCGGTAAAGACCGTCGCGGAGTTGATCGCTCTGGCCAAAACCAGGCCAGGAGAGCTTAATGATGCCGGTATAGGATCAGGCAATGCAACTCATATGGCGGCGGAACTATTCAAGCTGATGGCGGGCGTCAATATCGTGCGTGTTCCATACAAAACCTCGGCGATGGAAATGGCCGATCTGAGCAGTGGCCAGGTGCAGTTGGCGTTCTCTACCACGGGTGCGGCGATGCCGTATGTCAAGTCGGGTAGATTAAGGGCGTTGGCGGTCACTAGTGCGCAGCCGTCGGCGCTGGTTCCCGGAGTGCCTACGGTGGCGGCCTCGGGTTTGCCTGGCTTTGAAGCAGCATCAATATATGGCATGTTTGCACCGGCCCAAACGCCAGCGACGATTATCAATCGCCTGAACCAGGAAATTGTGCGGGTGCTTAACGAAGCAAACTTGAAAGAACGGCTTTTTAACGTTGGACTGGAGGGCGTTGGCAGTTCTCCGGAGCAGCTTACGGCCGCGATCAAATCCGACATGGCCAAGTGGGGCAAGGTGATTAAGGATGCCGGTATCCGCGCTAATTAGTGCATGACGCGCGCATGGAGCGGGAGTGATTTTTCAGCTTCTGCCACAAGAATAAGTGCTAAAGCCAGCAAGAAAAAACGCGCCGGAAATCTCCTTGCTTGCGGCCGGAGACTGCGGTCCCGTACGCGGAGGCGAGGATGGTTTCCCAATAGAGCGCTACACGGAACTCGTCCGTCCCGTACTCGCGAAGGCTGATCTGCGCTTCGTCAATTGCATGCGGCAATATTCGGCGCGCGGCACCTACAGCGAACGCGCACCGCAGGTCCGTCAGCCGCCGGAAATGGCGAAGATATTTACCGATTGCGGTTTTGATGCCGTGACGATCGCCAACAATCATATGTACGATTTCGGCCCCGATGCGATGCTCGACACGCGAGCATTACTGCTGGAAAAAGGCATGCAGGTCACCGGTGCAGGCAGAGATCTTGCGGAAGCGCGCCAGCCGGCCATCGTCGAGCGCAACGGCATCAGGGTCGGCTATCTGGGTTACTGCTCTGTAGCACCCCACGGTAGCGAAGCCGGACCCGGCAAGCCGGGCATTGCGCCTTTGCGCGTCAAAACCTGCTACGAAACCCGGGGCCCGCACGCGCCCGTACGTATCCGGACCGAGCCGGATGAGCGCGACCTAGAGATGCTCATGGACGACATCGCGGCGCTGCGCCGGCAGGTGGATATCGTCATTCCCGCCCTTCATTACGGGGTTATCCGGGTGCCGCGGGTGATTTCGGACTACCAAGTTGCCGCGGCGCATGCATGCATAGACGGTGGCGCTGACATGGTCCTGGGCCACGCTCCCCACATTCCAAAAGCGATTGAAGTCTACAAGGGCAAGGCAATCTTTTACAGTCTGGGCGTATTCTGCATGACTAAACCCTTTCCTTCTCCCACTTGGAGTGAAGCGCCATGGGCACACGGTGCCGTGCGGAATCACACTGATCTGGACCCGGAATATCCAATAATGCCCTATGGCAAGGACGCCAAGCGGACACTGCTGGCCAAAGCTATCCTCTCGCAAGAAGGCGTGAAGCGCGTTTCTTTTCTACCTATGATGATCGATAAACAATACCGTACGGAAGTGCTGCGCAATGGCGATCCACGGTTTACCGATATGGTGCAGTACATGGAATGGGTGTCCGAGGGATTCGACCATAAATTCACGGTCGACGGAGATGAGGTCGTCGTCACGAGCTGAGCACAAACGGCGGCGTCCGGCACAGCAGCGATGAAGTAAGAAAGAGAAATCTTGCGTCTCGCTCGCCTGGCATTCGAGCGGACGGCAGGGTTCTTACCACCGAGGCTTACGGGAGCAGCTAAACTCCCCTCATAACAGCATCGCACTTTAGACGTGAATCCGCCGGTCGTTTTCACAAAAACCGAGTGCAGCGCCCAACAATAGTCACTTACGGAGGACGGGATGAAAAGCAGAAATTTCGCCGCGGTAGCGCTTGTGATGCTTGGCTTGCAAGCAGGCGCTGCAGCGCAGAGCAGACTGCACACCAGCGACAGTGACTATCCGTCCAGACCGATCCGAATCGTCGCCGGGTGGCCTGCGGGCGGAGGTTCGGATCATATCGCACGGATTGTCGCCAAGCACCTGACGGAAGGCCTCGGTCAGCAAGTCATTATCGATAACCGTCCGGGCGCCGGACACACCATCGCTTTGACGATCGTAGCCAACGCGTCGCCGGATGGGCACACCCTCCAGATGGTCAACGCCAATTACACGTTGAACCCATTTATCTACGGTAAGCAGCCATATGATATTAAACGAGACTTCGCGCCCGTCACCCAAGTGGTGAGTCATCCGCTGGTGCTGGTGGTGAGCGCGTCGCTCCCGGTGGCATCGTTGAAAGATCTGATCGCCATGGCCAAGGCGAAACCGGGTGCGCTCAGCGCGGGAACTGGCGGTACAGCGGGTGCCGGTGCCGTGACGACCGAGATGTTTCGATACGTAAGCGGCACCGATTTTGTTACTGTGCCGTATAAAGGAGGCGCGCAAGCTCAGCTCGCCGTGGTACAAGGGGAGGTGCAATTCATGATCGGCACCATGACTACGACAATGCCAGCAATCCAAAGTGGCAAACTTAAGGTCCTTGCTACCTCGAGCAAAAGGCGTTTACCGTTTTTTCCAGATGTACCAACGTTCGTAGAATCTGGGCTCGCTGGTCTCGATATCCGACCATGGGAAGGAATCGTAGCACCGGCCAAAACGCCCCGCCCAGTCATCGATCGACTGCACGGCGAAGTGGTGAAGATGCTAAAGTTGCCCGATATTCAGGCACAGCTCGCCAAGACGAGTTCGGAACCGATTGGCAGTACGCCCGCTGAATTTTCCACTCAGATCCAGCATCAGCTCCAATTGTTCGCCCGAATCTTCAGAGGGGGAAAAATTGTTGGTGGCAGCCGGTAGGACACCACGAAGCGATCACCGATGAGTGGCGCGGTGTTTGGACGAGTGGCCTGTGAGAATGCCGCGCACTACGCGGTCCGGCGGTAGTGTAAACCCATTTCGTTGGTGCAATGGCGTGCAAGTAAGCACCGCGACGTTCGTGTGAGTTCTTGTCAATATGAAAATATGGTACCAGACCTATAGTCCCACCGCCCGCGCTGACCCCAGGTGGCGGCACTACGAGGAAGCGTGCGAAAGGTACGTGTCGAAGGTAGCGAGGCCGGATACGGAAATCCACTTCGCTTCGGTCGAAAAACGTGCCCCCAAAATGACCCTTTCCAAGTACATACAGTACTTGCACGTGGGTCAGGTTATTGAAAGTGCGATTCAGGCCGAGCGCGAGGGCTTTGACGCCTTCGTTCTCGGCGGAATGCGTGACCTCGGCTACTCCGAACTCAGGGAAGCGGTCGACATTCCGGTGGCCTTCATCGGTGAGGCCTCGTACCAGGTCGCGTGCCTTCTGGCCCCCAAATTTGCGGTGATACACAATGATGAGGCGCCCCTGCAAGCCGCCACGGCACTAATCAAAAAGTACGGTCTGGAAAATCGTAGTGTACCTGGGGCACATATCGGCTATTCCCAGACGGACCTGATCGCCGCCTTTGAAAGCCAACCCGGGCGCATTGTCGAGGAAGTCAAGGCTGCTGCCCGGACACCAATCAAGCAAGGCGCGGCGATTCTGGTGACGGGTTTTGCGGCACTCAGTGTTTTCCTGGCGGAACAAGGCACCAGGGAGATCGACGGCGTGCAGGTTCTGGACAGTCAAGCGGCGGTGATAAAGGCAGCCGAAATGATGGTGGACTTGAGGAAACTCGGGATGCCAAAGCCCAGAAAAGGACCGCTATTTGATGTTTCCAAGGACGACATACAAACCGCGCGCAAAGTGTACGGCCTGCAGTAACCGGTGACCATATAAACCAATAGTGTCAGTCTAATTTACTCAGTTTCCAGAGTTCCACCGGGACTGTTGCAACCACGGATTGGCCGTTTCGAGGTGGTACCACATCTTGCCGTCTGGACAGTGGGAGCCCCCTCCTGGGATTGTA
>MERG01000323.1 GCA_001771985.1 Betaproteobacteria bacterium RIFCSPLOWO2_12_FULL_62_13
CATCGCCAAGCCGGCGAATGAAGAGGAACGCGTGCTCTACGCCGCGATCAGGAAGCGCTTCGAGACGAGGCCCGGCTGGTACTCAACAGTTCTCGCCGGCATCCGCGGCGTGACCGAGGAAACCACCACCGGCGTGCACCGGCTTTACCAGATGGAGAAGGATGGGCGGCTGCCGTTCCCAGCCATCAACGTCAACGATTCGGTCACCAAGTCCAAGTTCGACAACCTCTACGGCTGCCGCGAGTCACTGGTCGACGGCATCAAGCGCGCGACCGACGTGATGATCGCCGGCAAGATCGCGGTGCTTGCCGGATACGGCGATGTGGGCAAGGGCTGCGCGCAAAGCTTGCGAGGGCTCGGGGCCATCGTGTGGGTGACCGAGATCGACCCGATCTGCGCGCTGCAGGCGGCGATGGAAGGCTTCCGCGTGATGACCATGGACGAAGCCGCCGACAAGGGCGACATCTTCGTCACCGCCACCGGCAACGTCAACGTCATCACCCACGAGCACATGCTCAAAATGAAGCACAATGCGATCGTGTGCAACATCGGGCATTTCGATTCGGAGATCGATATTGCGGGCCTGCGGCAGTACCAGTGGGAGAACATCAAGCCGCAGGTCGATCACGTGGTCTTTCCCAGCGGCAAGCGGCTGATCGTGCTCGCCGAAGGGCGGCTCGTTAATCTCGGCTGCGCAACCGGCCACCCGAGCTTCGTGATGTCAAGCTCGTTCACCAACCAGGTGCTGGCGCAGATCGAGCTGCATACCAACGCCGGAAAATACGAGAAGAAGGTATACGTGCTGCCCAAGCACCTCGACGAGAGAGTCGCCCGCCTGCATCTGAAAAAACTCGGCGCGCAGCTCACCGCGCTCACCGAAGCGCAGGCGAGATATCTCGGGGTGGACATCAGCGGCCCGTTCAAGCCGGAATACTACCGATACTAATGCGGAATACGGAATGATGAATGCGGAATGGGAAGTCCGCGCCTTGGGCGGTCGATTCGTTCATCATTCATCATTCATCATTCATCATTGCTGCTAGATGCAGTCACAACGAAAATTTCCGCGCACTTTCAGCTTCGAGTTCTTCCCGCCGAAGACGCCGGCCGGCAAGGAGAAGCTGCGGGAAACGTGGAAGCAACTCGGGCAGTTGAAGCCCAAGTTCTTCTCCTGCACCTACGGCGCAGGCGGTTCCACGCGCGAGGGAACGCTCGAGACCGTACTCGAGATCCGCGCCGCCGGCCATGAGGCGGCGCCGCACATCTCGTGTGTGGCGTCTTCGCGCGCCGATCTCAAGGCCCAGCTCGAGCGCTACCGGGCGCACGGCATCCGGCACACCGTGGCGCTGCGCGGTGACCTTCCCTCGGGCCTCGCCGCGCTGGGCGAATTGCGCTACGCGAACGAGCTCGTAGCCTTCATCCGCGAGACGACCGGAGACTGGTTCTGGATCGAGGTCGCCTGCTATCCCGAGTATCACCCGGAGACGCGCTCGGCCGCCGACGAGATCCGCAACTTCAAGCGCAAGATCGATGCTGGCGCGAATGCCGCGATCACCCAGTATTTCTACAGTGCGGCGGCCTACTTCCGCTTCCTCGACGAGTGTGAGGCCGCAGGCATCGATGTCCCGATCGTCCCCGGCATCATGCCGATCGGCAATTTCTCCCAGCTCGCGCGCTTCTCTGACGCGTGCGGCGCGGAGATCCCGCGCTGGCTGCGCTTTCGCCTCGAAAGCTTCGGCGACGACACGGCTTCGATCCGCGCCTTCGGGCTTGACGTGGTAACCGCGTTGTGCGACGAGTTGCTGAGCAACGGCGCGCCCGGGTTGCATTTTTACACCCTCAATCAGGCCGGGCTTACCACTACCATCTGGCAGCGGCTGGGCCTTTGATGCCGTCATGCTGGCGGACGCCAGCATCCAGAACGCCGTGCCGTGGCAAGTGTTCTACCTGGACTCCGGTTTTCACCGGAGTAATGGGAACTTTTTCAGCAAGCCGCCATGACGAGTCGAGTGGCGGGTGATCAAGTACCGAGCACTGCCGCGACCACGTTGATCTCGATCAAGAACTCCGGCTCCGCCAGCCGGCTCACGACGAGCAGCGTGTTGGCGGGCGCGGTTATACTGTTGCGGTTTTCCGGCACGGCAGTTCCGTTGCGACAGGAAATTCCGTGAAAGAGCGAGAATAAGGGAGGTACTCGTGCAAACCGCTTCATCCGCGCGGCCGCAATCCACGCTCGACGCACAACAGAGCATGCTGAAGCAGGAGGCGAAGCTGCGTCCGCCCAACGAAGCCGCAGCGCTCCTTGCCGAGCATCCGGCGGCAAGCGTCGCTCCCGTGCTGCTGGGACTCAACCCGGGATTCGCGCAGGACATTCTTTCCGAATTCCCCGCCGGTTTCCGCTACGAGGTCACGCACGCGACGCCGCCGGACATCGCGCGACAGTGGGAACGCAACGAGACCTATCCGCAGGGAAGCGTCGGCCGCCTCATGGAGCCGGCGAGCGCGCTGTTTCGGCCGGAAGCCACGGTGGGGGAAGCGGTCGAGCAGTTGCGCGCATTAGTCAAGATCCATTTCATCACCTACGGCTACGTCACCGACCCTGCCGGCAGGCTGCTGGGCGTGGTCACGATGCGCGACCTTCTGTTTACCGACAGCACCGTTGCCCTCAGCGAGGTGATGCTGCGCGAATTTTTCCACCTGAAGCCCGAAATGCAGCTCGCGGAAGCGATGCGCCTCGTGCTTGACCGCCATTTCCCGGTCTACCCGGTTTGCGACGATCAGGGCGTGCTGGTCGGGCTGGTGCGCGGGCAGGCGATGTTCGAGGAGCAGGCGATCGAGATCACCGCGCAGGTTGGCACCATGGTCGGCGTGGAGAAGGAAGAACGTCTCGCCACGCCTTTCCAGCAGAGCCTCAAGTTCCGTCATCCCTGGCTGCAGCTCAACCTTCTCACCGCTTTCGTCGCCGGCGCGGTGGTCGCCATCTTCCAGGACACGGTCGACCGCCTGGTGATTCTCGCGCTGTTCCTGCCGGTGCTCGCCGGGCAATCCGGCAATACCGGCTGCCAGGCGCTCGCGGTAACGCTGCGCGGTTTGACGCTCGGCGAACTCAAGGCCGGCAAGGAAAGAGCGCTGGTCATGAAAGAGGCGTCACTTGGCTTGATGAACGGCGCCTTTACCGGCATCGTCGCCGCTGCCGGCATGTACTTCGTCGCGAACCATCAGAACAACCCGGATGCCCTCGTGCTAAGCGTCGTCGTCTGGCTTGCCCTCGTTGGAAGCTGTGTCGCCAGCGGCATTTGCGGGGCGATGGTGCCGCTTACCCTCAAGCGCTTCGGGGCGGACCCAGCGACCGCCTCCAGCATTTTCCTCACCACCGCGACCGACGTGGTGAGCATGGGGTTGCTGCTGGGACTGGCCACGCTGTTGATCCGCTGACATGGCCTCCTCTCCCGAATTCGTCGAACACGTGTTGGAACTGCTGGCCCCGCTCGGGCGCGTCGCGGCCCGCCGCATGTTCGGCGGGCACGGCCTCTACTGCGACGGCGTGTTCTTCGGGATCATCGCCGACGACATGCTCTATCTCAAGGCCGACGGCGAAAACCGTGCCGAGTTCGAGCGGGCAGGATGCGAGATCTTCAGTTACGCGCGCCAAGGCAAGATCGCGAGGCTCAACTTCTATCGCGCGCCCGAAGAGGCCATGGATGCGCCGCACCTCATGCTGCCGTGGGCAAGAAGCGCGCTCGCTGCCGCGCTGCGGGCGCGCGCCGCAAAGCCGAAGAAAGGCGGCCGGAAAGGTCGGGCTTCTCGGCGTTGACCGGTGGTATTCTCGTGAGCGGGGACAAGACAATGGAGAAGAAATTCTATCCGGGTATCTGGCAGCAGCAGCGGGCGTTTTCACCCGCGGTTTCGACACAGGGCGGCCGCATCGTATGGGTCGCTGGCCACGGCGGACTGCATGGCGCCGACAAAGCTCTCAACGGCGATTTCGACGGGCAGGCGCGCCAGGCGTTCAAAAATCTCGCGGCCACATTGCAGCAAGCAGGCGGAAAGCTCACCGACATCGTCACCATGACCGTATTCATCATCGACGCGCGCTACGGCGACCGATTCGTGGAAATCAGAAAAGAGTTTTTCGCGAACGGCGAGTATCCGGCGAGCGCGCTCATCACCGTCGCCGGTCTTGCGCGGCCGAACATGATGGTCGAGATCCAGTGCGTCGCGGTGGTACCGGAGTAATCCAGCAGAACAAGCCGCCCCCGCAGGATACCGACGCATCGATGGCCAACTGGTGTCGGCCATGAACCGTCTTGTAACTCATTGAGTTGCGTTGAGAATCCCCGACAGGGAACCTCTCACGCGCCATGGTTTACAATCGGTAAGTAAACGTGTATTTTTTGTAAACTAGGGGAAATAATCTTGGTTGGCGATCGGATCAAACAGGCGCGCAAGGCGGCCGGGCTCTCGCTCCGCACGCTCGCGGATCGCGCGGGCGTGAGCGCGATGGCGATATCCAAACACGAAAGCGGGAAGTCCGTTCCCTCGTCGCGCGTTCTGCTGGCTTTGGCGAACGCGCTCGGCGTCCGCACGGACTATTTCTTTCGCCCAGCCAAGTTCGAACTGCAAGAGGTGAAGTATCGTAAACATGCAGGGCTGCCAGCCAAAGCGTTACGGCAAATCGGAGGTGATCTGGTCGAACAGATCGAGCGTTTCATCGAGCTTGAACAACTGCTACCAAATGGGCCTGTACAGGCGTTCAAGCTACCAGAGAACTTGCGCGCCTCGGTTTCCACGCTCGACGAAGTGGAAGACGTGGCAACCGAGCTTCGAAACGCTTGGAATCTGGGTGTGGACCCGATCTCCATGCTCACCGATTTGCTGGAGGAGCGCGGCGTCGAGATTTTTCAGTCGCGAGCGATTCCGGGAGATTTCGATGGAATGGCCGCCACGGTAGACCACATACCGGTGATCGTCGTCAGCAGCAAGGCCCCAGGCGATCGTCAACGCTTCACGATGGCCCATGAACTTGGCCATCTTGTGTTAGCTGGTCGTCTCGCGGACGGTATCGACGACGAAGCCGCGTCCAACCGATTTGCCGGCGCCTTCCTCGCGCCGGCATCGGAAGTGCGGAAAGAGCTCGGCGAGCATCGGACCTGGCTTGAACCACGCGAGCTTGCGGCATTAAAGAAAGCCTATGGCTTGAGCATGCAGGCATGGATGCACCGCGCAAAGGACCTGGGCATCCTGCCCGAGGCACGCTATGTCGAGATGCGGAAATTCTTCAACGCGCACGGTTGGAATAAGACAGAGCCGGGAGAACCGTATCCGCCGGAGCGCCCTCACCTTTTTGAGCAGCTCGTATTTCGTGCGCTTGCTCAGGATTTGATCAGCGAATCGAAGGCTGCTGAACTGCTGCGCCTATCGCTGTCCGAATTCCAAGAAAAACGGAACATGCAAGGTGCGCAGGCGGCTGCTCATTAGTGACGCGAGCATCCGGATCGATATGGCGGGAGGCGGACCGATCTGCCCGATATTCGATGACGCTGGAGTATTAAAAGAGCGCGGCTATTAGAATAAACTATAGTGGGGCGGCTCATCCGCATCGACGTTATGAACGAAGTAAACAAATCTCTCGAATCCTGGATCTGGGACGCCGCGTGCTCAATCCGCGGCGCCAAGGACGCGGCGAAATACAAAGAATTCATTCTTCCGCTGATTTTCACCAAACGCCTGTGCGATGTTTTTGACGACGAGATCACACGCATCGCAAAAGAGGTCGGCTCGCGCGCCAAGGCGTTCAGACTGGTGAAGCACGACAAGAAGCTCGTCCGCTTCTATTTGCCGATCGAGCCGAAGAATCCGGATGATGCCGTTTGGTCCGTCATCCGCACGCTCTCGGACCGAATCGGCGAGCAGCTCACCACGCACCTGCGCGCGATCGCCGACGCCAATCCGCTCTTGAAGGGCATCATCGACCGGGTGGACTTCAACGCCACCACCCACGGCCAGCGCGACATCGACGACGACCGCCTCTCCAACCTGATCGAGGCGATCAGCGCCAAGCGCC
>MERG01000324.1 GCA_001771985.1 Betaproteobacteria bacterium RIFCSPLOWO2_12_FULL_62_13
CACCCTACCGCTGACAATTGTGTTGGGTTTCGCTACGTTCAACCCCACCTACGCAACTGATGGTGCGCAGGGCGCACCCTACGACTTCTGCTGTTTAGGACAGCTTAACGAGGATGCCGACGATCATCGCGCCCGGGACCAGCGCGATGCCGACCATCCACTTGATGAGATCGATCTTGAGCTCGCGCATCTCTATGCGCAATGCCGAGAGGTCTTGTTTGGCCTCGGCGCGCGTCGCCGAAAGCTCATGCCGCATTTCTATGCGCAATTCCGAGATGTCCTGTTTGGTGGTGAGTTGAAACTCGGTGATGTCTTGTTTTGTGGCGAGTTGGTTGGTCAAGGCTTCCGTAAGCGCCTCGGCTTGCGCTTCAGCTTGTGCATCAGGGACGCCGGCAGCCTTGAGGCGCTTCGCGTAGGCCAGCGTATCAAGGACGGTTGTACTCATTTTTGTCATGTTATCACATTTGCTCATTGTTGCCGTCAGCCACCGTAGCCCCGATGCAATGAAATGAAATCCGGGGCGAAGAGTTCTTGTCGTTCCCGCGAAGCCCGTCCTCGAATGCATCTATCGGGAAGGGGAAACTCATTCAACGGTTCACGCCGCTCGAACCATCCAATGGATTCCCGTCTGCACGGGAACGACAAGCTGGTTAAGTTCCGCCTACAGCCACCGCCCCCGAATGTCCTTGTCGGGGGCTTCGCTTCTTCCAGGCTACTTGCTTTGCTTTTCTTCGCGTTCTTGGCGCCCCCGGATCGAGTCCGGGGCAAGCTTGGCGGTTTAATTCTTGTTTTTTGGTTTCTGGCGGCCTTGGCGGTAGGCCGCAGGGTGCGCTCCGCAAAGTGTAGCGCACCGGTCCGATGCGTTGGCGGTGCGCAAGCGCACCCTACGCTCGCTACCAAACAGCAAGGTCGCAATGCGGGTGCCCTCTGCCTGCCTTCTATTTTTTTCGGCTAGAATTAATGTCGACATCGGTCAGAACTGCGAGATTTCGTGCCACTGCCCGCGCTTACTGAGATCGGCGATTTGCCGCCGGGTGTACACGCCGCCTCTCTTCGCGAAATCGTTGATAGGTTTGGATCTGGCACACCAACACGGAAGGTCGTCGCCATGCGCCTAGCACGGGTATACCGGCTGGCGCTTGCCACGGGTCAAGTGGGTCGATTTATAGTATTCGGCTCGTTTGTCAGCGCTAAGCGCGAGCCAAACGACGTGGACATATTTCTGTTGATGAACGATGCCTTCGACCTCAACGCGCTCACCGCTGAGGCGCGACTCTTATTTGATCATTCCGCTGCACAAGCCCACTTCGGCGCCAGTGTGTTCTGGCTCCGCTGGCTGGCTGCCTTCCCAAATGAAGAGGGTGCGATCACCAGTTGGCAGATCAAACGCGATGGAGCACGGAGGGGAATTGTTGAAGTCATTGAGGAATAGCCATGATTGCTAACGACCAAGAACTGAAGGTAACGCTCGATCGGATTGCGCGGTTCCAAGCTCAAGTAGGGTACCTGCGCAACACCGAGTCAAACGCGGCCAATTATCACGCTTCGGTTTCCGGGTTCCTTGCGGAAATAGATCGCATGCAGCTTGAAGTGCGCGAGTACCTGAGCCTTCATCCTGAAGATTTGACGACGACCGCCTGACAGCACGCCCCACCGCGACGCGCGAAAAGCGCCGCACCTTGGTCGGGCATTTAGCCGGAGCTTATAGAGCCGAAGGGTGTACTCCGCCAGGCGGAGCGCACCGATCCCGTGCACTGGCGGTGCGCAAGCGCACCCTACGCTCTGGAAAAACGGGAAATGGGAAATAGGAAATCGGGGGATAATGCGAAGCGATTCAGCGCGACGCTCTTTTATCCTCGAAAAAGCTATTAGCCACAGAGATCACAGAGGTTATCACAGAGGTCTCAGAGGAAAATCAAGGATGCATGCGCTTCCCTTGGTTCACCAATCGAGTAAGGGCAATGTGATCATTGAAGTCCTTGAATCGCTCTGTGTTCTCTGTGCCCTCTGTGGCTGAATTGCGGTTTTCAGGATCACTCATCACCCATCACCCATCACCCAAATTTACCGGCGAAAAAAAACGGGCGCCGCAGCGCCCGTTTTGCCGAAACCGGCAGGGGTTAGAAGCGATGGTCTATGGTGATGCCAAACGCGCTCTGGTTATCGCCGAGACCGGTCGGTACCGTCGTCCCCGGCCTTGCCAAAGCCGTCAAGCGGTAGCGCGCTTGCGAGTCATTTTCGATCCTGGAGTAGCCAATGCGGAACTGGGTACGCTTGGAAAAGTTGTAGTAATACCGAATTGTCCACATATCCGCACCGGTATCGTTCGGGATGGTCGCAACCGGAACATTCGGCCGCGCCCCGCCCGGCCCCACTGCCCCCGGCGCGCCATCCGCGTCATCGACTCTGGTGTAGCTCGCCAGGATGCCGTGCGGGCCCTGAATGTTCCAGTCGACACCGACGTGGAAGGCATCGTAATCGATGTCACCCAGCAAGTTGGTCGAGGGAAACGTATTCCGCGTCCAGAGACCACCGATCTTGACTCTGCCGGCAAAGGTGTAATTGGCGCCGATATGCCAGCCCTCGTCATCATCAAAATTATTAAGCCCGGTCAAGACCGCAAACTCATTGTGGCGCTCATAAGCGCCCGAAATGTAGAGCGGGCCAGCGCGGTATTGTGCACCCAATGAGAAGACGCGGGCCTTCTGGTCAAACACGGGCGTGGAGGCCGTCGCACCATTGGTGGTGCCGAACGCCGCGAGAACTTGGAAGCCGGCAAAGTTCGGGCTATCGTAATTGACCGAATTGCGCTGGCGGCGGAAGAAGACGTCGCGATTGGTATTGTCGGCGACAGTCGTGGAGTTGCTTGCCAGAGGCTCTATGACACCCCAGTGGCCCGTCTGCTCGGCACCGACGATGTTCGGACCCCCGGTGCGCTTGAACGGCGTATCCCAAGTGCCGAGGAAGACGTTACCGAAGGCGCCCTTGAAGCCAACCGCGCTGTTGCGGCTGCAAAATACGCCACCGCTTGCGCCGCCAGCCGCGCCGCGCGGGTCAGCCGTGCTCTCGCACTGGAACCACGCCGACATCCCACCGCCCAGCTTCTCTTCCCCCCTGAAGCCGATGGCGCTGCCGGGGGCTTGGAAATCATCGACCTTACGGCGCCCCGCGCCCTGGTCGGCGTAGGCATACTCGACGTTGAATCTGCCGTAAATCTGCACGGTGCTGGCTTGCGCCAGCACCACGGCCGGCGCGCCCAACGCCCCCGCCACCGCAACGGCAATCAGTTTCTTTTGCATGTGCATCTCCTATGATGTTTTTTGATCCCGACGCTCCAGCACCATTCCTGGAACGCAACGCTCCCTATAACGGAGGCTGATTGACGGTAGCAAGCGATGCTTACACGAAACTTACACTCTGGAAAACCGTGCGCGAAAAATCTACGTTGCTGTTGCGCCTGAGCAACAAATCTGAGGGAGTCCCCGCCGTTTTTATTCAAATTGATTGAGGGGAAGTAATCGGAAATGGGAAATAAAAAAACGGGCGCCGCAGCGCCCGTTTTGCCGAAACCGGCAGGTGTTAGAAGCGATGGTCCACAGTGATGCCAAAAGCACTCTGGTTATCGCCGAGACCGGTCGGGATCGTCGTCCCCGGCCTTGCCAAAGCCGTCAGGCGGTAGCGCGCTTGCGAGTCGTTTTCGATCCTGGAGTAGCCGATGCGGACCTGGGTGCGCTTGGAAAATTGATACCGATACCGGATTGTCCACATATCCGCACCGGTGTCATTGCCCACAGCCGGAATACTCGGCCGTGCCCCGCCTGGCCCCGCAGCCCCCGGCGCGCCATCCGCGTCATCCACCCTGGTGTAGCTCGCCAAGATGCCGTGTGGACCTTGGATGCTCCAGTCGACGCCGACGTGGAAGGCATCATACTCGATGTCACCCAGCAAATTGGACGACACAAACGTGTTCCGCGTGAACAGCCCACCTACCTTGACTCTGCCGGCAAAGGTGTAATTGGCGCCGATATGCCAGCCCTCGTCATCATCAAAATTATTAAGCCCGGTCAAGACCGCAAACTCATTGTGGCGCTCATAAGCGCCCGAAATGTAGAGCGGGCCGGCGCGGTATTGTGCGCCCAATGAGAAGACGCGGGCCTTCTGGTCAAACACGGGCGTGGAGGCCGTCGCACCATTCGTGCTGCTGAACGCCGCGAGAACCTGGAAGCCGGCAAAGTTCGGCGAGTCGTAGTTGATCGAATTGCGCTGCCGGCGCATGAAGACGTCACGATTGGTATTGTCGGCGACAGACGTGGAGTTGCTCGACAGAAGCTCTATGACACCCCAGTGCCCCGTTTGCTCGGCGCCGACGATGTTCGGGCCCAGAGTGCGCTTGAACGGCGTATCCCAGGTGCCCAGGAAGACGTTGCCGAAGGCGCCCTTGAAGCCAATCGCGCTGTTGCGGCTACAGAAAACGCCATTGCTTGCGCCGCCATTCGGACCGCGTGGGTCAGCCGTGCTTTCGCACTGGAACCACGCCGACATCCCACCGCCCAGTTTCTCTTCCCCCCTGAACCCGATGGCGCTGCCGGGGGCGTTCATATGATCGACCTTACGGCGCCCCGCGCCCTGGTCGGCGTAGGCGTACTCTATGTTGAGTCTGCCGTAAATCTGCACGGTGCTCGCTTGCGCCAACACCACGGCCGGCGCGCCCAACGCCCCCGCCACCGCAACGGCAATCAGTTTCTTTTGCATGTGAATCTCCTATGATGTTTTTTGATCCGATGCCCCAGCATCATCCCTGGAACGCGCTCCCTCCAACGGAGGCCAAATCGAGTAGCAAGCGACGCTTACACGAAACTTACACTCTGGACGAAGTATGCCAAGTCCATACCAATTAGCTCAACAAAAATATGGATTTCAGCGTGAAATTGGAAGAAATTTGTTGCATCCTTACAACAAGCTTACAACGGGCGATTTTGCGATAACCTCGATACAGCCGCCAAGCTTGCCCCGGACTCGATCCGGGGGCGCCAAGACGCCAAGTAGCAATGCTGTAATCCGTCAGTTCACCCAAGATACGAATCTTTATGCAAGCCTTTGTCTTTGCGAACGTTTGGGGCCTGGTCCCCGGTTGTGACCTCTCTCCAAAATCGCTCTTCTGCGCTGCGCGGCCAGCCGCATTTCGGCCGCACGGCGTCCCGAGCGAGCGTGACGAGCGCATCGTTACGCCGCGCGCTTCAACCTGTAGCCGCGAATGAGGACATCAGCGGGGAGATCGAGTCCCCCAGCGAGGTTCCGGATCATGTCCAGCGTGAGCGGGCGGACGCGGTTCAGCACTTCGGCGACGCGTGCGCGCGAGCCGACGTACGGCTCCAGGTCCTTGCGCGTCAGGCCGCGCGCTTCCATGACGTGTTGCAGGAAATCAATCGGATCGGGATCCGCGATCGAAAAGTGCTCGCGCTCATAGACTTCGATGAGCAGTGTCAGCACTTCGAGCCGGTCGGCTTCCGGCGAGCCTTCGGGGGCGTTCCAGAGGGCTTCCGCCTCCTTGAGCGCCGCCCGATGCTCGCGTTTGGATCGAATAGGGCGCAGTTCCATGGTTTCGAGCCTCAAATCTTGCTTGCGTCGATCTTATCGTATTCCCGCATGCTCCCACCTTGGGAGCAAGTCGCGCAGTTGTTGCATTGCCGGGATAGCGCGGGCAGTCATGCCCGCCCTGCGACTCTGCCCAAAGATTGACCGCGCATGTGACCATGGGCAAAATAGTGGTCACTTTTGCCGATCTATCCAGGGCTCCCACCTTTATGCAAACCATTCAAGCCTCCAAATTCAAGGCAAAGTGTCTCGCGTTGATGGATGAAGTGGCGCGCACGGGTGAGACGATTCTGGTTACAAAGAACGGCAAGCCGGTGGCTGAACTGCGGCCGCATCGCGGCCCGCGCGCCAAGTCGCTGATCGGCCTGCACAAGGGCCGGATCAAGATCCGGGGCGATATCGTATCCCCTGTGGGAACGGACCTCTGGGATGCGCTCAAGTGATCGTTCTGGACATCCATTAGTCAGGCACGACGCGCGCCTGTAACGAACAAGAGGCAGTACACGGTAGAATACCGGGTGAAAGGATATAACATGAGCGCTGCGGTTTTTGATACGCATGCCGTCGTCAAGCGACTCAAGGCTGCCGGTTTCACCGAGCAACAGGCCGAAGCGCATGCCGAAACTCTTGCGGAAGCGATTACTGGCCAACTCGCCACGAAGACCGACCTGATCGAGACAGGGCTCAGAATCGAGACGCGCATGACGAAGCTTGAAGGCGACATCACTACGCGCACGACGAAGCTTGAAGGCGACATGACCCTGCTCAAGTGGATGCTCGGGTTTAACCTTGCATTCACCGTCGGCATTCTGGTCAAGCTCCTGGCCTCATAAGAAAAGCGCAAGATTCGTCACTTTGTCCACCCCTGCACCGTCCAAGCGCCCGGGCTAGCCCCTCTCCTTTGCGCGCAGCGCGGGAGGGTTGGCGAGGGAGGAGAATCGCTCGCCGGATCCGCGCGCTGGCGTAAAATGCTCTATGATTCAACCTGTTATAATGACTCATCATGTCTCCTGAAGAACTTCTGCGCGCCCATATCGAGCACGGACTTCAGGCCCACGCCCAAGGGGACATCGAGTCCGCGAAAGACGCCTATCAACAGGCGCTGATAATGGCGCCCGACCACGCGCAGGCGCTGAATCTCCTCGGCGCCGCGTTGCTCCAACTCGGTCGGGCGGAGGAGGCGGTGGAATATCTCAAGCGCGCCGCCGGACGGCTCCGCGACAATCCCGGCGTGATGGGCAATCTCGCTCAAGCCTACTTCGCCCTCGGACGCTACGAGGAATCCGGCGCGGCCTTCCGCAAGGCGAGCCGCATGGATCCGCGCGAAGTTCAATTTCAACTGGGGGTGGCGACCTCGGCTGCGATGCAGGGAAAACTCGGCGACGCGGAGGCGCTGCTGCGAAGGCTGGCGACCCGATTCCCGAATGAGCCCCTGGTCTGGTTCAACCTCGGTAATGTCACGCGCGATCTCGCACGGCCGGAGCAAGCGCTCGAGAGCTATCGCAAGGCGCTGGAATTCGACCCGCGTTTGATCGATGCCCGCAACAACCTCGGCGGCGTATTGCAGGCGTTGCTGCGCTTCGAGGAAGCGGAGTGCGAGTATCGCCAATGCATCGAGATGGCGCCCGATTACCCGATTGCCCGATGTAACCTGGCGTCCGCCCTGATCGCTCAAGGACGTTTTGGCGAAGCCGAAGCAGTCTGCCGTGAGCTGATCCGCGTGGCTCCCGAGTTGAGTCCGGCCCACGCTTTGCTTGGATCGGCGCTCAGTCACCAGGGCCGCCTATTGGACGCGCTCGAGTTTCATCGCATCGCAGCGGAGCTTGCCCCGCGCGAATGCGAGGCCGCCGCAACCTATGCCGCAGCGCTTGTCGAGAGCGGCCGCGCCGCGGAAGGATTGCACTGGTTCTCGCGCGCGCTGGCGCCGGACCCCGGCTCTACCGCGGTGCGGCAGAAACTGGGCCCGGCGCTGCTGGCGAATGGCAGTCTCGCCGACGGCTGGGTGGAGTACCGGCACCGCCCCGCATTCCTCCGCTTCCGCGAAAAGTACTCCGGCATGTCGCTCGCTCAGACTCTGCCCGAGGACCTCGACGGCAAACACATCTGCGTCCTGCGCGAGCAGGGACTTGGAGACGAAATCTTTTTTCTGCGCTACGCGCGCGAGTTCTCCGGCCGGGGCGCGCGCATCACCTACCGGGGAAACAACAAGGTTAGGAGCTTGCTCGCACGGGCGCCTGGTATCGCGCAGGTGCTGGACGAGACGGCGCCGCTGCCGCCGGCCGATGCGGTAATCCTGGCAGGCGATCTCCCGCATGCGCTGAGCGTTCAGCCAGCGAGTGAACTGTCACTACTGAGCATGCAAGACTCAATAAGCGTGGTCCCCACCGGCACCCCTCACGTTCCGGACTTTCCGCGCCGCATCGCGGTGTTCTGGCCGCCGGTTGCGCCGAGCCTCGTGCTGAAGCCGCTGGAAGAAAAAATCGAAAAGGTTCGCAGGCGCCTCGCGGCCGCGGGTGACCCGCCTTACCTGGGTGTGACGTGGCGCGGCGGAATTCCTCCACACGAACAGCGGACCGCTTCATGGACGCTGTACAAAGAGATAGGCAAACAACTCTTTGCCGCAGCGCTCCGCGAGGTCCCCGGCACCTTCCTCGCGTTGCAGCGCAATCCCGTGCCGGGGGAAATCGAGGCCTTCGAGAGCGTTCTCGGACGGCAGCTTCATGATTTCACCGACTTGAACGAGGAGCTCGAGGGCATGCTGGCGCTGCTCGCGCTGATCGACGAGTATGTCGGGGTAAGCAACACCAACATGCACCTGCGGGCAGCAGCCGGTAAAACGGCGCGCGTACTGGTCCCTTGCCCCGCGGAGTGGCGCTGGATGTATTCCGGGCGATCATCGCCCTGGTTTCCGGGGTTCCCGATCTATCGCCAATCGCTGCAGGGGGATTGGGGCCCGGCGCTCGCAGCACTGAAACAGGACCTGGGAAATCGGTAATGGGTGATGGGGAATGGGTAATGGGAAATGGGCGGTGATTAAGTGATTAAGTGATTAGGTGATTTTGGGGCTTCGATCCTGCAATCACTAAATCACTGAATCACCCAATTACTGAGCAGTCCCGTGCATTGGCGGTGCGCAGGCGCACCCTACGCTCCTGCCAGGAGTTTGTCGGACTTCGCCCCGACAAACTCCTAATGCAAAACCGGCGCCAGGAAACTTGCAAGCTTTGGTAGGGTGCGCTTGCGCACCATGACAACGGCAAAAATCCTCATATGCCGAACTATCGTCGCGAAGCGTAGCAGCCGTAGGGTGCGCTCCGCAAGGCGGAGCGCACCGATCCAGTGCATTGGCGGTGCGCAGGCGCACCCTACGCTCCTGCCGATCGACGAAGCGGGACGCACGACCAAAACCGGAAGGATTATCATGATCTGCGTAGCCGGAACAGGCGTAGAATTCAAGCTACAGGTGCCAAGCGCGGGCGGACGAAATGGCCCCCGCGAACTGCCACAGCGAGGAAGTGACAAAGAAACATCTGCCACGCAAATTCGCTTTGAGTCGCAAGCTGATTTGGGCTGGTGAGGAACCCATGATTGCGGACGAGGATTTCGCGGCCCAATGCGGGCGCCAGCTCAAGCGCACGCTCAACGACAGGATACGATTCGGGTTTTTCAGGAACCCGGACCCGGTTCGCGATCAGGGAACCAACAGGTCGTTTTCCTCGATGGAGGAGTACCGTCGCTTCTGCGAGGAGCACTACCCGGAGCATTTCGGGTACCGCAGGGCGTCGGTCTCGAATGCGCCGCAACCATGAATCAGAAGGCTTTTCGTCCCGAGCAGGCGAGGCTGATCGCGGACGCGTTCGAGAAGCACGGTGTCGAGTACCTGTTCATCGGCAAAGGCGGAGCCATTCTTCTGGGCTACCCGGGCGCAACGCAAGACGTGGACTTGTTTCCGCGCAAATCGGAAGAAAACGGCCGGCGCATCGTGTCGGCCCTCGATGAGCTCGGATTCGATCTTTCGGCAGAGGATAAAGCGGAGATCGTGGCCGGGAAAGATTTCGTTCAGATCGTCTCCGGTCCATTCGACGTGGACTTGGTGTTCGCTCCGGACGGCATCGAGAGCTACGACAAAGCGGCAAAGCGCGCCGAACGCATCGAGAACTTTCCTGTGATGTCAATCGCCGACATCATCGCAAGCAAACGGGCCGCAGGCAGGAAACGGGACCTCGTGGAGCTCGACCTTCTCGAAGCGTTCAGACAAGTGTACGAGTCGTCCAAGGCGCGCAAGGTGCCAGAATGAGGCAGGAGAATGGGAAATGGGAAATGGGAAATGGGAAAAATGCCTGCGACCGAAC
>MERG01000325.1:0-5273 GCA_001771985.1 Betaproteobacteria bacterium RIFCSPLOWO2_12_FULL_62_13
AGTAGCCAAGATAGAGATAGGGCAGGTCGAGGCGGCGGCACTGTTCTATCTGCCACAGGATGTTGTAAGTGCCGAAGCTGGCGCCGCTCACTTCCGGATCGAAAAAAGTGTAGACCGAGGACAGCCCGTCCTGCAGCTTGTCGATGATGCTCACCACGCGCAGCGCGCCGCCATCGCGCAGCTCGATCAGGCGCGAATCGACATTGCTTTGCAGCAGGAAATGGCGGTACTGCTCCCGGCTGTCCTGATCCATGCCCCCGCCCGCGTGGCGCCGCGACTGGTAGCGCAGGTAGAGCGCGTAATGCTCGGGACTGTACTTGAGGTCGAGGATCTCCGCAGTGAGGCGCGCGTGCTTCCTCCAGCAGCGGCGCTGGGCGCGGTTCGGCTGGAATTCCTCGGTGAGTATTCTCACCGGCACGCAGGCGCGGCAGTGGTCGCAATGCGGGCGATAGGTGAAAGCGCCGCTGCGGCGAAAGCCCGCGCGCACGAGTTCGCTGTAGACCGGCCCGTCGATGAGATGGCTCGGGGTGGCGACCTGCGAGCGCGCCATGCGGTCCGGCAGATAGCTGCACGGATAGGGTGCAGTCGCGTAGAACTGCAGCACCGAGAGCGGAAAATCAGTCAAATAAGTCATGGTTGAAGCGCCACTTGCCGGTTCGCGACGGGTAGTTTACCAATTCCGCGAGCTTTCGCATAAATTGGGTGCGCGCAATATCACGCGCGCCGAACGAGGCGAGATGTGCGGTCCGCATCTGGCAGTCGATCATGCCGAAGCCCCAGCGTTCAAGCTGCTTCACGAGATGCGCGAGCGCGATCTTCGAAGCGTCGGTCGCGCGCGCGAACATCGACTCGCCGAAGAATACGCGCCCCAGAGCGACGCCGTAGAGGCCGCCGGCGAGTTCGCCCTCGACCCAGGTTTCCACCGAATGCGCCAAGCCGTGCCGGTGCAGCGCGCCATAGGCCGCGATCATGTCGTCGGTAATCCAGGTGCCGGCCCGCCCCTTGCGCGGCATCGCGCAGGCGCGCATCACCGCCTCGAAGAGGCCGTCCGCGCGGATTTCGTAGTCGCGCCGGCGCAGCCGCTTGCGGAGCGAGCGCGACAGTTTGAGCTCGCGCGGAAACAGCACCATGCGCGGATCGGGCGACCACCACAACAGCGGCTGGCCTTCGCTGTACCACGGAAAAATGCCCTGCCGGTAGGCGCCGGTGAGGCGCGGAATGGAAAGATCGGCGCCGGCGGCGAGCAAACCGTTGGGCTCACCGAGCGCGCGTGAAACGGGCGGGAACGGGTCGTGGGCGTCGAGCCAGGGAATCATGCGGAGGAATTGTATACGCTCGCCCGTTCCGCCCGTCGCAACTCTTGTCCTTCAACGGCTTGGCGTATGTTTGACCTGGATCAAATCCATGTCGTGCACGCTAGCCTACGATGCGCGAAACGAGAACTGTTATTGACGATGAATGGCGTTGTTGATTCCCCCTTAATAGGTATAGCGGCCCCGCACGCCGGGGCAGCCTGTTTCCATTGCGGCTTGCTGGTTACGGGGACCTCCTATCAGGTCAAGGTCGAAGGCATTATCCGTGACACCTGTTGCCGCGGCTGCCAGGCGGTGGCGCAGACCATCGTCGAACACGGGCTGGAATCGTACTACCGCCACCGCGCGGCGCCAGCCGGGCGCCGCGACGCGGTGCCCGATCTCGCAGCGCGACTGAAGCTCTACGATCTGCCCGAAGTACAGCAGGCTTTTGTGCGCGACGCTGCTCCGGACGAAAAAGAAGCGGCGCTGCTGCTCGAGGGCATTGTTTGCGCAGCGTGCGTATGGCTGATCGAACAGCGCCTTGCCGCGCTCGACGGCGTGCGGGGCGTGGAGATCAATTACGCCACGCGCCGCGCGCGGGTGCGCTGGGACCAGCGCCGCACGCGACTGAGCGCGGTCTTGAGCGCGGTCGCCGATCTGGGTTACGGGGCGCAGCCCTACGACAGCGCACGCTCCGACCTCGTCCAGCGCCGGGAGCGCCGCACCCTCTTGTGGCGCCTGTTTGTCGCCGGCTTCGGGATGATGCAGGTCATGATGTATGCGGTGCCCGCCTATCTCGCAGACGGCGACATGAGTGCGGACATCGGGCAACTGATGCGGCTGGCGAGTCTGCTGCTCACGGCGCCCGTAATGTCGTGGGCGGCGCTCCCCTTCTATGCAGGCGCTTGGCGCGAACTGCGGAGCGGGCGAGTCGGCATGGACGTGCCGGTGACGATCGGCATCCTCGCGGCGTTCATCGCCAGCCTGTTTGCGACGTTCACCGGCAGCGGCGAGGTCTATTTCGATTCGGTGACGATGTTCGTATTCTTCCTGCTTGGCGCGCGCTACCTCGAGATGAGCGCGCGCGCCCAGGCGGCATACTCGCAGGAGCGGCTGGCGAAGCTCACGCCCGCAGTGACCGAGCGCCTCGACCGCCATCCGCATCCGACGCGGCGCGAACAGGCGGCGGTCGCGCTGCTGAAACCCGGTGATTACGTTGCGTTGCGGCCCGGGGCTGCGATCCCCGCCGATGGCGCGGTGATCGAAGGCGAGAGCGCCGCGGACGAATCGCTGCTCACCGGCGAAGCGCGCCCGGTGGCCAAGAGCCCGGGCGACAGATTGATCGGCGGCGCGGTGAATCTGCACGGCCCGCTCGTCATGCGCGTCGAGCGCGTCGGACAGGAGACCGTGGTCGCCGGCATCGTGCGCCTGATGGATCGCGCCCAGGCTGAAAAGCCGGCGATTGCCCGGCTCTCGGACCAGGTGGCGCGCTGGTTCGTCGCGGCGCTTCTTGCGCTCACCGCGCTCACCGCGGCCGCGTGGTATGCGATCGATCCGTCGCGCGCGCTGTGGATCGCGGTCGCGCTGCTGGTGGTAAGCTGCCCCTGTGCGCTGTCGCTTGCCACACCCGCGGCGCTTGCCGCGGCTACCGGCTCCCTGCACCGGCTGGGCGTGCTGGTCACTCGCGGTCATGCCCTGGAGACGCTCGCCACCGCGACCCATTTCGTGTTCGACAAGACCGGCACCCTGACGCAGGGCAGGATGGCGCTGATCGGCGTGATCCCGCTCGCGGCTGAAGCGCGCGAACGCTGTCTCGCGCTTGCTGCGCAGCTCGAAGCCTCCTCCGAGCACCCTATCGCCCGCGCGATCACCGCGGCCGCATCCGCTCGCCATGCGAGCGAGGCAGTTTCCGGTCTGCGCAATATCCCGGGCTGGGGCCTGGAAGGCGATATCGACGGGCGGCGCTTGCGCATCGGCACGCCGGGATTCGTCGCGGAACTCAACCACCAACCGTTGCCCGAGGAACTGCTGTTCGTGAGCGACGATGTCACCTGCGTCGCGCTGGGCGACGAGCGGCGTTTCATTGCGCTTTTCACGCTCGGCGACCCGCCGCGCAGCCATGCCCGGCTGGTGGCGCACGAGCTCCAGGCGTTGGGCAAGACGGTGTGCGTGGTTTCGGGCGACCGCCGCGCCAGCGTCGAGCATCTGGCGCGCGAACTCGGAATCGAAATAGCGCACGGCGACGCCACCCCGCAGGACAAGCTCGAATTCGTGCGCGCGCTTCAGGCGCAGGGCGCCACCGTCGCCATGATTGGCGACGGCGTCAACGATGCGCCGGTTCTGGCCCAGGCGCAGGTGTCGGCCGCGCTCGCGGGCGGCGCGCAGCTCGCTCAGGTGAGCGCCGACATGGTGCTGATGTCGGAGCGGCTCGACACGCTGCTTGCGGCGGTGCGGGTGGCACGCAAGACGCGGCGGGTGATCCGCCAGAACCTGGCGTGGGCCGTGGTCTACAACGCAGTGGCGTTGCCGCTCGCGGTATCGGGTTACGTGACGCCGCTGGTGGCTGCGGCCGGCATGTCGCTGAGCTCGCTCGCGGTTGTGGGCAATGCCCTGCGCCTGCTGGGCGGGTCCGGGCGCCGCCCATGGTTCAATTCGTCAAACTAGCGCACCTTTTCCGCTGAAAAGAAATGGATATTCTTTATCTGCTGATCCCCCTGAGCATCGTCCTGGTGTTCATCATCGGCGCTATCTTCTGGTGGGCGCTGCACAACGGTCAGTTTGAGGACATGGAAGGCCCGGCACAGCGCATTTTGATGGATGAGGACGTTCCATTTGATGCAGATCAAAGCAGCGGGCGCTGAAAACGCTAATGTAACAATCGGTACGCGCAGCAGGAGGCACGCCGATGACAATCAGTACGACCGATCCGATTATCCGGCCTGAACGCGCAACGGACGGGTGAACGATCCCCGGGGATGCCGCCAGGCCGGATCGGCGCCCAAGTGGGGAGAGGGGATCGGCGGGCGCGCCGTGTCGTACCGTGCTGCCGAGCCGAGGTCAATCCGTGCACAATGCGGCGATAGCCATCATCAAGGACGAGCACCAGACCCTGTCGACGGTGGTCGAAGCGCTGCAACTGGTGGTCCGCGCCATGCGCGTGGGATGGGCGCAAGCGGATTTTGCGCTGCTCTCGGCGATGCTCTACTACATCGATACGTTTGCCCGGCGTTACCACCATCCGAAGGAAGAAGATTACCTGTTCAAGCTCTTGCGCATGCGGACATCGGCGGCCAACGGCGTTATTGAAGAACTTCAGGCGGAGCATGTGCAAAGCGGGCAGATGATGGCCTCCCTCGCAAAGCTGCTGGTGCATTACCAGGGCGGCAGCCCCGGCGGACTCGACGAATTCTCCAGCGCTGTGGACGCCTATGCCGCGCTGCTCTCGTCACACTTACAGAAGGAAGAAATGCAGATCATCCCGATCGCGATTGATCACCTCATTGCAGCAGATTGGGAGACCATCAGTGCGGCGTTCCAGGCCAATCTCGATCCGCTGTTCGGGGATCAAGCCACGCGTGAGTTCAGACGCCTGCGGCAACGCATCTTGAATCTCGCGCCGCGCAAGATACGAATGCCGCGCGAGCGCGACGCCGGGTGCTAGATGTCCGACGGAGCGGCCCGCGTCCTGTCCGCCCGGTCTCTGCTACGCCCGATTCGGGCACGACCCGGTTGATTGCGCGGGTGGACATTTCGAGTGAGGTTGCCATGTCAGATTACATTGCCAAATGGAATCGCGAACACGCTAATTACTCGCGGCTCCTCGATCTGCTTGAAGCGCAGATCAATCTTTTTCACGAGGCGGAGCAGCCGAACTACGAACTGATGCTGGATATCATGTATTACTTGAGCCATTACTCGGACGAGGTCCACCACCCGGAAGAAGATGTGGCTTTCAGACGCGTGATGGAGAAGGACAAC
>MERG01000325.1:5302-6996 GCA_001771985.1 Betaproteobacteria bacterium RIFCSPLOWO2_12_FULL_62_13
GAGACAGCATCAGGTGATCGTCGAAAGCGGGAAAGGGTTATTGCAGCAGCTTGACGCGATCGTGAACGGCACGATCATGACGCGGCAGGGTCTCGAATCGCTCGGCCGGACCTATATTTTCCATTTGCGCAGCCACATGGATCTTGAAGAAACAGAAGTCTTTCCTGCGGCCTCGAGGATTCTCCGCGCGGAAGACTGGATTGCGGTCGACGCGGCGATCAAATCCCGGAAAGACCCATTGTTCGGCGACACCGTAGACAAGCGATATGAGGCATTGCATCAGCAGATCGCGAGGGAGGCGGAGTAGGGATGCGGGGAATGAATCCAGCCAGCAGTCTGTCGGACTTGGCCGTCCGTACAGGGCGCTAACAGCAAAACCGGCTGAGCATTCGGAAGAAAACCCACCCGAAGCGGTCGAGTGTGAAGAAAAGCCGCGGTGAATCCGCGTATCTGTCCCTTCTTTTGCAATTTTCTTGGCGCCGGTTTTGCATCAGGAATTAGTCCGGGTCACGTCCGACAAACTCTCCGGAAGAAGCAAGATGGAAGGGTGGATCGTTGCACGGGTGTTGCATGTGATCGGGGTCGTGCTCTGGATCGGTGGCGTGGCGATGGTGACCGCCGTGCTGCTGCCGGCGGTGCGGCGCTTCAAGACGCCGGAAGAACGCCTCGTATTTTTCGAGGAGATCGAGCGCAGATTTGCCGCGCAGTCGCGCGTCACTACGCTGATCGTGGGCGCAAGCGGCTTTTACCTTGTTCATCAGCTCGACTTGTGGTGGCGCCTGGCCCGGCCGGAATTCTGGTGGATGCACGCCATGATCGTCATATGGGTAATATTCACGCTGATGTTGTTCGTATTGGAGCCGCTGTTTCTGCATCGCTGGTTCATCGAACGCGCACAGCGCGAGCCCGAGGCGACGTTCGGATTGGTGGCGCGCTTGCATTGGATGCTGCTCGGTGTGAGCCTGGTCACCGTAGCCGGCGCGATTGCCGGCAGCCACGGGTATTTGCTGTTTGCCCGTTGATGGCGTGCCGTCTGGCCCATGAATAAACTGCCGCTTAATCGACCTGCGCAACCCTTGGCGCCGCCTGCTTCGACCGGCTTCGCGCTGTGGAACCTGGGTTTTCGCCCGTTTTACCTGCTGGCGAGCCTCTTCAGCGCCTTCAGCGTCCTGCTTTGGGCGGCGCAGTACTCGGGTTATCTTCCCTCCGCGTACCTACAGGGGCCTGTTTGGCACGGCCACGAAATGCTGTTCGGGTACACGACCGCGGTCATCGCGGGCTTTCTGCTGACGGCCGTGCGCGCCTGGACGAACCAGCCGACGCCAAGCGGCGTGCCGTTGATGGCCTTGGCGGCGCTCTGGGTCTGCGGCAGGGTTTTGGTGTTGACACCGCTCGATATGTTGGCAGCGGTGGTGAACGCGGCTTTCCCCGTCGCTGTTGCGGTGGCGATCGGCATGCCGTTGCTGCGATCGCGGAATGTCCGCAACTATTTCTTCGTCGGGCTGCTGGTCCTGATGGGCGCGCTGGTCCTCGCGGTGCACTTGGCGCTGCGGGAACGCTTCGAACTCTCGCCGCGGCTGGGCCTGCAGCTCGCGCTGGACGTGGTGCTGTTCATCATGGCGGTAATGAGTGGCCGCGTGATACCGATGTTCACCAACAACGGGATACCCGGCACGCATGCAACGCGCCACGCG
>MERG01000326.1 GCA_001771985.1 Betaproteobacteria bacterium RIFCSPLOWO2_12_FULL_62_13
CAGCAAGGCAGGGTCACTAACCCCACCAGGAGCAGCGACAGACCAAAGCGCGTGGTGAGAATTCGATCGCTCATGGCCGCCATTTTAGCGCGCCAATCCCCTGCCAGTTGAGTGCCTCGTATCCAGGCACACCGGCTTCCGCGATGGTGGGCACGTCCGGCGCCGCGTGTCTGCGTGCAATCCTAGAACACCGGCACGCGCTGTGCGCCGTTCAACTGAAACGGCGCCCACGGCCCGTCACCCTCTCGGCACAGGCCATAGCGGAAGGGCCACGACGAACGACCGGGCGTGAAAAAGCGCAGGTCCTGAAACCAGACACAGGTTTCGGGATTGCCCGCCTCGGCCTTGTGGAGCACCGGATATTCGGCAAACCAGCGGAAGAACGCGAGTTGCGGCTGCCGCCACACCTCTTTCGCCAGCGTGGCCTCGGCGGGGGTGGCGCCATAACGCGCGGCCTGCGTCCACACCGCCTGCTCAACGGGCAAATAGGGTGCCGACAGCCGCTCGATGAAACCGGCGCCGGGCGCGAGTGTTGCCGGCTCTCGCCGCCACAGGTTGACCGGGCTGTAGTGGTAGCGGTCCTCCTCGCTTACTATCACCATCCAGTTGAAAGGTGACACCGGACGCGGCAGCGCCGTGACTTTCGCTTCCTTGAGCCCCGCGGCGAGCACATAAGACGTGCCGGAATCCACCGCGCGCTGCTGGAGCGTGTATTGAAACGACACGTACCCGATGAGCACGGCAAGCCCGGCAATGGCCGGCGCGCCTGACCGCCGCCACGCCACCGAAGCAGCGAGGCCCGCGAGAATGATCCCGGTAAACCAGAGATCGATGATGAAGGTGGTGGAAATCCCGTAACGCGCATCGGACAACGGCGCAAAAACAATGGTGCCGAAGGATGTAATCCAGTCACCCGCGATATGAATGCCCATGCCCCACGCGATTACCCCGAAGTAGGCGCGCCAGCCCGGCCCCCGACGCCACGCGAGCGCGCACAGCGAGGCAAGCAGCAGCGCCCACAACGGAAGCACGATCAGCGAATGCGTAACGCCGCGATGATAGAAAAGATAAGCGAGCGGGGAAACATACGAGACCACGATGTCGAGATCGGGAAACGCCGCGGCAAGAAACCCGACGCCGATGCGCCTGCCGAGCGGCAACCCATCGGGCGCCGCTGCGTTCGGTGCCGTCGCCCGTGCGATCAGTGCGCCGGAGAGCGCATGGGTCAGCGTATCCACAGGTTAATGTTAAGCGATGAGCGATGAGCGTTGAGCGATAAGTGCTCTGAACGCTGAACGCTAATCGCTCAACGCAGCGTTTCAGTCCCAGCGGTCGTCGCGGACCTGGATTTCCCCGTTTTCGATGTGAACCGGAAACTTTGCGACCGGTTCGTAGGCCGGCGCGCAGAGCGCTGCGCCGGTGCGGATGCAGAAGCGCGCGCCGTGACGCGGGCACACGATCTGGTCGCCCTCGACCGTGCCGCCGGTCAGTTGTCCGCCGTCGTGCGTGCACACGTCCTCGATCGCGAAGTATTCGCCGCCGAGGTTGAACACCACGATCTGCGCGCCGTCGACATCCACCGTATGCCATTGCCCGGGCGCCAGCTCGCCAACCTTCGCCACCGTAACCCAATCGGCCATTTATTATGAAACCGCGGAGGATTGCCGGCGGGAGTTGGTGATTAAGTGATTACGTGACTTAGTGATTTAGACCCGTAATTCACGAGGAGTCTCGTGGGATTCACTCAATCACTCAGTCACTTAATCACTCAAACCGCCACGACCTCGATGTCCGGCTCGATCTGCCGGACGAGGTTTTCAACACCCGCGAGCGTTCCAGAAATGGAGCTCGGACAACTGCCGCACGCGCCCTGATAATGCACCATGAGCTGATTGCCTTCGAGGCCGAGCACGTAGAGGTCGCCGCCGTCTCCCTGCAAGTACGGCCGCACCTGTTCGTCGAGGATTTCGTTGATGCGGTCGAGCCGCGCGCGCTCCGCATCACTCAGGTTTTCGACGCTGCCGGTGGCCGCCTGTTGCGCGAGCTGCGCGGACTGCTCGTCAGCGGCCAGCGCATCGCGTATCGGCACAGCGAGCTTGCGCATCAATTCCTGCCAGTCGGCGCTGCCGTCCTGGGTGACCGTGATCCAGTGATCTACGTAGAAGACGTTGGTGACGTGCTCGATCGCGAACAGCTTCGAGGCGAGCGGGTCGTCTCTCGCCTCTTCGGCATCGTCGTACGAGCGCGTGATACCCCAGGTGAGCGGCTCCCGGAGGATGAACTTCATCGCGTTCGGATTCGGCGTCGGCTCGATTTCAGCAATCTTCGGCATAGCTCACATCATTCCAACCGCAAAGGCGCAAAGACGCAGAGGCGTCGCAAAGAAGGATTAGACTCCAAATTTCGCACTTTTGTTCGCTTTGCGTTCTCTTTGCGCCTTCGCGTCTTTGCGGTGAAGAATTTTGGCATCAGGCACTGCCTCCGATCGGAGCGTGCATCGGATCGTCCTCGGCTTCGGTCGAGGTGGTCTCGATCGAGTCGAACGCGGCGTGCAGCGTGTGCCACGGCAGTATCGCGCATTTGACGCGCGTCGGAAGGTCGCGCACGCCGGAAAACACGGTGAGCCGGCCCAGGTGATGCGGCTGCCGAAGATCAAGCTTGCCGGTAGCCATGTCGCGGAACTCCTGGACGAGCTGTTCGGCGTCCCCACGCGTCCTGCCTTTCACAACCGTAGTCATCATTGACGCCGAAGCTTTGCAGATTGCGCACGACTCGCCCTGGAAACCGATGGCATCGACTACATCGTCCGTCAGCTTCACCGTAAGATGAATATGGTCACCGCACAGGGGATTCAAGCCTTCCGCCTTGTGGGTTGCGTCAGCGAGCGTGCCCCAGTTGCGCGGCTTCCTGTTGTGGTCAAGAATGACCTCCTGGTAGAGCTGCTTGGTATCCGCCATCTCAAAACTCGTGATGGGTGATGAGTAATGAGTGATGGGTGATGAGTAATGAGTGATGGGTGAACTTTCGCTCACCCCGTTCAAAGAATGTCTGTTGTCCATTACCCATTACCCATTACCCATTGCCCATTACCCATTGCCCATTACCCATTACGCATTACCCATTACCCAAACACCTTCTGCACTTTGCGGATCGCGGCGACCAGCGCGTCGACGTCCGGCATCGTGTTGTAGAACGCGAAGGACGCACGCGATGTAGCGGGCACCTTGAAGCGCTGCATCACCGGCTGGGCGCAGTGATGACCGGTGCGGATCGCCACGCCCTCTTCGTTGAGCAACGTGCCCACATCATGCGGATGAACACCGTCCACCGCGAACGAGAGCACCGCGGCTTTTCTTTCCGCGGTCCCGATAATGCGCACGCCGGAAAGCCGGTTGACCTGCTGGGTCGCGTAGTCGAGCAGATCGGTCTCATGCGCGCAGATGCGCTCCATACCGATCGCCGTCAGATAGTCGAGCGCCGCGCCGAGCGCGATCGCCTGGCTGATCGGAGGCGTGCCGGCTTCGAACTTGTGCGGGATGACGTTGTAGGTCGTCTTCTCGAACGTGACCGAGAGGATCATGTCGCCGCCGCCCTTGAACGGTTGCATCTTTTCAAGCAGCGCGGCTTTCCCGTAGAACACGCCGACGCCGGTCGGACCGCACAACTTGTGTCCGGAAAACGCGTAGAAGTCGCAGTCGAGCTCCCGCACGTCGACCTTGAGATGCGGTACAGCCTGGGCGCCATCGACCAGCACCGGAACGCCGTGTTCGTGGGCGAAGGCGATCATCTCGCGCACCGGATTGATGGTGCCGAGCGCGTTCGACACGTGCGTCACGCCGACCAGTCTGGTGCGCGGCGTGAAGAGCTTCCGGTATTCGTCGAGCAGCAGTTCGCCGCGGTCGTTCACGGGCACCACGCGGATTTTCGCACCCTTCTCCTGGGCGACCATCTGCCACGGGACGATGTTCGAGTGGTGCTCGAGCGTAGTGAGGATGATCTCGTCGCCCTCGCCGATGAACTTGCGGCCGTAGCCATGTGCAACCAGATTGATGCCGTCGGTAGTGCCGCTGGTGAAGATGATCTCACGCTCTTCCCCGGCGTTGAGGAACGCCTGCGCTTTGCGCCGCGCCGATTCGTATTCAGCGGTCGCGGTCTCGGAAAGATAATGCACCGCGCGGTGAATGTTGGCATGCTGGCTCGACTGATAACGCACCCAGCGGTCGATAACCGGCTGCGGCATCTGGCTCGACGCCGCATTGTCGAGAAACACGAGCGATTTCCCGTTCACCTGCAGCTTCAGGATCGGGAAATCGGCGCGGATGCGCTCGACATCCCATGCCGCCCGGGGGTTCGATTTCAACACGCTAAGCGAAGCGCTCATGACACGGTGTTCCGGAGTTATCCCTCGGCCTGGGTCTCTTCGAGCGCCGCGCGCTCGAGCTGCTCGACCAGCGATGGCACCGGGATGCGGTCGATCACCTCGGCGCCGAACGCATAGGTGAGGAGGTTGCGGGCGCGGGCTTCGCCCAGGCCGCGGCTCTTCAGATAGAACACCTGCTCCTGGTCGAGCTGGCCGACGGTCGCCCCGTGCGAGCACTTGACGTCGTCGGCAAAGATCTCGAGCTGGGGCTTGGTGTCCACCTGCGCTCTGGGCGAGAGCAGCAGGTTCCTGCTTTCCTGTGCGGAATTCGTGAGCTGTGCGCCGGGACGCACGATGATCTTGCCGTTGAAAACGGCGTGCGCCGCGCCCGCGACGATGCACTTGTGCAGTTGCTCGCAGCGGCCGGCGGGCCTCGCGTGATCCATCAGCGTATGGGTGTCCGCGAGCTGCCGTCCCGATACGAGCGCGAGCCCGTCCATGCGCACCTGCACTCCATCACCCTGTTGCAGCACGTTGACGTTCTGGCGCGAAATGCGCGCGCCGAGCGTGATCGTGTTCGATATATAGTTGGCGTCATTGGCGAGCGCCACGGCGCAATTCGCGATATGAAATGCGGTGCGCGCTTCGCGTTGCAGCTTCACGTGCCGCACACGCGCGTTCCCGCCGACGGCGATTTCGGTCACGGCGTTGGTGAAGTGGACGGTCTCTCCCAAGCTCACGTAGTCCTCGATCAGCGTGCACTGCGCGCCCGCCTCGACCACCACCAGGCAGCGCGGATAGGACGCGACCTCCTGCTGCGCCGCCACGAAGAGAAGCTGCACCGGCGTCGGACACGACTGGTTTTTCGCGATCCATACGAACGCGCCATCTCGAAGATGACAGGTGTTTACCGCGGCGAACACTTCGTGCTCGAAGGCCGCGAGCCGCGCGAGATGCGGCTCGATAACCGCAGCGTGGGTATTCAACGCCGCCGTGAGGGCGGTGACGAGCACGCCGTACGGAAGGCCCGCGTTTGCCGACAATTCCGGCGCGAACACACCGTCCACGAACGTGAGGTGCGTCGTCGCCTCCGGCGCAATGAGGTGAGAGATGTCCTGCATCGCGAGCCGCGGTGCGGCGCCTGCCGGCCGGAAATGCACCTTGGTGAGCGGCGTGATGTCGGTGAAACGCCATTCCTCGTCTCTCGTGGTGGGCACGGCGAGCGCATTGGCGTACTCGAGCGCCAGCGCGCGGCGCTCGTTGAGCCAGGCGAGCCGGCCTGCCGGCGGCTCCACGCCCTTCAACAGCGCGTAGATGTAAGGGTGCCGTGTCGCAACCGCTGTACTCATGCCGTCGCCTCCGCCTTCTCGTACTCGTCGACGACCCAGTCGTAGCCGCGCGACTCGAGCTCGAGGGCGAGCTCCTTGCCGCCGGTCTTGATGATGCGCCCGCTTCCCATGACGTGCACGTAATCGGGCAGGATGTAATTGAGCAGGCGCTGGTAATGCGTCACCAGCACCACCGCGTTATCCGGTGTCATCAGGCGGTTGACACTGTTCGCCACCACGCGCAGCGCGTCGATGTCGAGCCCGGAGTCGGTCTCGTCCAGGATCGCGAGCTTCGGCTCGAGCAGCGCCATCTGCAGGATTTCATTCCTTTTCTTCTCCCCGCCCGAGAAGCCGTCGTTCACGCTGCGATCGAGGAAGCTCGCATCCATTTCAAGCAGCTTCACCTTCTCGCGCACGAAGTCATCGAACTCCAGCGGGTCGAGCTCGTCCTTCCCGCGCCCCGCCTGGATTGTGTTATAGGCGAGCCGCAGAAAGGCGCTGTTGGAGACGCCCGGAATTTCAACCGGGTACTGAAAACCCAGGAACAGCCCCGCGCGGGCGCGTTCCTCCGGGGCCATGGCGAACACGTCCTTGCCCTCATAGAGCGCGCTGCCGCCGCTGACTTCGTAGGCCGGATGCCCCACAAGCGCTTTCGCGAACGTGCTCTTGCCCGAACCGTTCGGGCCCATGATGGCGTGCACTTCTCCCGCGCGCACCGTGAGATCGACGCCCTTGCAGATCTCGACGCCGGCGACCTTGGCGCGGAGACCCCGCACTTCGAGCAGTACTTTGGCGTTATTGCGAATCATCCCACACTCCCTTCGAGTTTGAGTCCCAGGAGCTTGGTCGCCTCCACCGCAAACTCCATCGGCAGTTGCTGGAACACGTCGCGGCAGAATCCGTTGATGATCATCGAGACCGCCTCTTCCGCTCCGATGCCGCGCTGCGTGAAGTAGAAGAGCTGGTCTTCCCCGATCCTGGAGGTGGTCGCCTCGTGCTCGACCTTCGCGCTGTCGTTCTTGACCTCGATGTAGGGGAAGGTGTTGGCGCCGCAGCTCGATCCGATCAGCATCGAGTCGCACTGCGAGTAGTTGCGCGCATTCTCGGCCTTGGGGCCGACCTTCACGAGCCCGCGGTAACTGTTGTTGGAACGGCCAGCGGAAATGCCTTTGCTGATGATGCGGGAGCGCGTGTTGCGGCCGATGTGCGTCATCTTTGTCCCGGTGTCGGCCTGCTGGTAGTGGTTGGTGAGCGCCACCGAATAGAACTCGCCGATCGAGTTGTCGCCGAGCAGCACGCAGGACGGATACTTCCAGGTGATCGCGGAACCGGTCTCGACCTGGGTCCACGAGATCTTGGAATTCACGCCCTTGCACAGCCCGCGCTTGGTGACGAAGTTGTAGATGCCACCCACGCCCTGCTCATCCCCCGCGTACCAGTTCTGCACCGTCGAGTATTTGATCTCGGCGTCATCCAGCGCAATGAGCTCCACCACCGCCGCGTGCAGTTGGTTGCTGTCGAACTTGGGCGCCGTACAGCCTTCGAGGTAGGAGACCGACGCCTTCTCTTCAGCGATGATGAGCGTGCGCTCGAACTGCCCCGAGTCCTGCGTATTGATGCGGAAATAGGTCGAAAGCTCCATCGGGCATGCGACGCCCTTCGGAATGAAGCAGAACGACCCGTCCGTGAATACCGCGGAGTTGAGCACAGCGTAGAAGTTGTCGGTAGGCGGCACCACGGTGCCGAGATACTTGCGCACCAGCTCGGGGTGCTCGCGCACCGCCTCCGAGATCGAACAGAAGATGATGCCGACCTCGGCGAGCTTCTGCTTGTAGGTTGTCGCGACCGATACCGAGTCGAAGATCACGTCGACCGCCACGCCGGCGAGCGTGGCGCGCTCGTTCATCGGCACACCCAGCTTCTCGAAGGTGCGCAGCAGTTCGGGATCGACCTCGTCCATGCTGCCGAGCTTCTTCGGCTTGGGCGCCGAGTAATAGATGATGTCCTGGAAGTCGATCTTCTGGTGTTTGACGTTCGACCACGCGGGCTCCTGCATCGTCAGCCAGTGGCGGTACGCCCTGAGGCGAAAATCCAGCAGCCATTCCGGCTCGTTCTTTTTCGCGGAGATCAGCCGGATGATGTCTTCGTTAAGACCCTTGGGCGCAGTTTCCGCTTCGATCTCGGTAAAGAAACCGTGCTTGTAAGGCTGATTGACCAGGTTTTCCAAAACCGTGCTCATCGCACTTCCTCAAATCCAGAATCTTCAGGCTTTTTCCTTGACACTGAACGATTCGCCGCAGCCGCAGGTCGAGTCGATACGGGGGTTTTCGAACTTGAACGCCTGCTTGAAGCCCTCTTTCACGAAGTCGAGCGTCGAGCCGTCCAGGAACTCGAGGCTCTTGGCGTCGACTACCAGTTTGGTGTCGTGCGATTCGAACAAGTGATCGTCATTGCGCACCTCGTCGGCATAGTCGTAGGTGTAGGCAAACCCCGAACAGCCCACTTTTTTGACGCCAACCCGTAACCCGATGCCGCGCCCGCGCCTGGCAAGCTGCCGCCGGATCTGCTTCGCCGCACTTTCAGTCAACTGTATTGCCATCTCTTCCACTCCAAAGTCCAAAAGCAAAAATGGACAGGATTAACAGGATTCACAGGATTACTGGAATTCCAAGGCGATAGCCGGCACATTCACCCCCATCCCCGCCTTCCCCCATCAAGGGGGAAGGAGTTAATTCCCCTCCCCCTCGACGGGGGAGGGTCAGGGTGGGGGTGTGAGATCGGAGCATTTGACGAACCAATCCTCTTATCTTGTTAATCCTGTAAATCCTGTCTATTCACCGTCTAAACCGCGATCGCCGCCAGGCGCTTCAGCCGCGAGACGGTCGCCGACAGCGCGTTCAAAAAGTCTTCCACCTGTTGCATGGTATTCGCGGCTCCGAGACTGAAGCGCACCGCGCCGCGCGCCAGCTCCGGCGCCACTCCCATTGCAAGCAAGGTTGCCGAGGGCTCGGTGCTGGTGCTCGAGCATGCCGCGCCCGCCGCCACCGCAAAACCCACCTTGTCGAGCTCGATCACCAGCGCTTCGCCGTCAATTCCCCTGAACGCGAAATAGGATGTGTTCGGGATGCGCCGGGCGCGTTCACCGAAGATCACCGAACCCAATTCGTGCAAACCATTTTCGAGCCGCGTGCGCAGTGCCGCAAGCCGGGCGCCAAGCTCGTCAATGCGACTCGCCGCCAGCTCGCACGCCGCGCCGAAGCCGACAATCGCCGGCACGTTCTCGGTGCCGGAGCGCAGGCCCTGCTCATGGCCACCGCCGTGGATGATCGGTTTCAATTCGAGGCGCTTGTCCACGACCAGCGCGGCCGCGCCTTTCGGCCCGTAGATCTTGTGTGCTGAGATGGTCATCGCATGCACGCCGAGCGCGTTGAAATCAACCGCAATCTTGCCCAGCGCCTGCACCGCATCGGTATGCATCCACGCTCCCGCGTGCCGTGCCCGCTCCGCGACTGCCGCGACATCCTGGATCGCTCCGGTTTCGTTGTTTGCGAGCATCACCGACACGAGTCCGGTCGGCGTCCTGAGCGCATCCTTCACGTCGGCGAGGTCGATTTCCCCATCGCGGGTCACCGCGAGCTTTCTGAGCTGCCACCCCTGGCGCGCAAGTTCCTGCGCAGGTCTTGCGACGCACGGATGCTCGATGCCGCTCACGGCGATCCGGGTCGGCTTGATGTAGGCCGCCGCACCCTTGACGAACAGATTGTTCGCTTCGGTCCCGCCGCTCATAAAGATCACCTGCACCGGCTGCACGCCGATCGGCGCCGCGACCTGTTCACGGGCCCGGTTCACGGCCTTGCGCGCGGCCGTGCCGAGCTCGTGGCGGCTCGAGGCATTGCCGTACTGCCCGCGCAAATACGGCAACATCGCCTCCAACACCCGCTCGTCGACGGGCGTGGTCGCGTCGTGATCGAAATAAGCGTAACTCATTGCCGCACGAACGCTAGGCGGAGACCGGAATGCGTTTCCCCGGGACCTCGCGCATGTCGTGCACCGGCGTCACACCCGCGTCTTTTGCCTTCTGATTGTCCACCAACTGACGCAGGCTTACCGATTCGAGGTAGTCAAAAATGCGCTCGTTGAGCGTTGCCCAAAGGTCGTGGGTAAGGCATTTCTGGTCGTCCTGACAGTTTTCCTGACCGCCGCACTGTGTCGCGTCGATCGGTTCGTCGACCGCAAGAATGATCTCGGCAACCGAAATGCCCGACATGTCCTTCGCGAGGCAATAGCCGCCGCCCGGTCCGCGCACGCTCTCGACGAGATGGTGGCGCCGCAGCTTGCCGAAAAGCTGCTCCAGATAGGACAGCGAAATCTTCTGGCGCCCGCTGATTTCAGCGAGCGTAACCGGCCCACTCCCATGATGCATTGCAAGATCAATCATGGCGGTGACAGCAAATCGTCCTTTAGTCGTCAATCTCATGGGGCACCTCTTTAAATGCCAAATTAATCACTAAGTTATGGTACTCGCCCAGTATATTAATATTTTTGTCAACTATACCTTACCCGACAAATTTAGTCAACCATTTTGTTCAGATGGTTCGCATCAAGTTTTTCTGCCGGCTGGTCCTCAACCTGTACACCGAGGCGCCTCAGTTCGGCGAGGATCTGGTCGATACGCCTGTCAGTCTCGACGCTGTGGTCGATCAGTTCGTGAATCGCTTTCGCCATCGGGTCGTTCATGTCCCTGGCGACGGCGTACGCGGCGAAGCGTCCATTCGCCGCGCCATGCGCCTCAACGACGCGTGCGGGAATGCCTATCGCGGTCGCACCGGGCGGCACATCTTTCACCACCACCGCATTGGAGCCGATCTTGGAACCGTCGCCAATGGTGACCGGACCGAGGATTTTGGCGCCGGCACCGACCACTACCCCGTTGCACAGCGTGGGATGGCGTTTGCCTTTGTTCCATGAGGTGCCTCCGAGAGTCACCCCGTGGTAGAGCGTACAGTCATCGCCGATCTCCGCGGTTTCGCCAATCACCACACCCATGCCATGATCGATGAAGAAGCGCCGGCCGATTCTGGCGCCCGGATGGATCTCAATTCCCGTTAGCCAGCGGCCGAAATGGGACACGAAGCGGCCTGCCCACTTGAGTCCCGACTTCCATAAACGATGCGCAAGGCGATGGAAGAGCATGGCATGGAATCCGGGGTAGCATGTGATTACCTCCCAGATCGTGCGCGCGGCCGGGTCGCGTTCAAATACGACTGCAATCTCTTCTTTCAGACGGGAAAACATTGGAATTCCGTGATTTTTCGATGCGCGTAGCGCTTTATGCCCCAGTATTTTACTCAACTATTTCCGACTGAGCAACAAAACTCCTTTTTTCACATCAAATTGGCATTTTTTCAATCAGATGGACGGATCACCTGCGACCGGACCTGAGGCGCCCCAACGCCTTGAGCAGGCCCCGCAGGATATTGACCTCCTCCTTTTCGAGTTGGGCGCGCGCGAATAACCGGCGCAACCTGGGCATGAGCTTCTTGGGATGTTGGGGATTGAGAAAGCCCACTTCCACCATGGTCCGCTCAAGCTGTTCGTAGAACCCTTCCACTTCCTCGAAACTCGCGAACGCGCGCGATCCACTCTTTTCGCCACGTGCAGCGCCATCCATCGCCGCCATGCGCAGTTCATAGGCAAACACCTGCACCGCGGCGGCGAGGTTGAGAGATGAGTACTTGGGATTGGCTGGGATCGTCGCCAGCAGCCGGCATTTGTTCACTTCGGCAGTGGTGAGCCCATGGGTCTCGTTGCCGAACACCAGCGCCGCCTGCTGCCCGCTTGCTGCATCGATCACCCGCCTGGCCGCCTCGCGCGCCGGTACCTCGGGCACCGCGACTTCGCGGCTGCGCGCGGAGCAGGCAACGGCGAACGCAACGCCGTTAAGCGCTTCGTCGAGGTTGGCGCATAGGGTAGCGCGCGCCAGAATGTCGGTCGCGCGTACAGCGCGCCATCGCGCCTCGGGATCCGGAAACTGCGCGGGCGTAACGAGATAGAGCCGCGTCAGGCCCATGGTTTTCAGAGCGCGCGCTGCCGCGCCGATATTACCGGGATGGCTCGTCCCACACAGCACGACACGGATATTTTTGAGCTTATCGGCGGCGTTCATTTAGAATATCGCCTCGACTGTTCCGACCCATCACTCAATTGGACCACCGCGACGCCGCCGATTATGCATCCGATGCTCACCACTGCGGTGCAGGCCGCGCGCCGCGCCGGCAACATCATCAACCGCGCCACCCGCAATCTCGACATTGTCGTGGCCAAGGAAAAGGCGGCGAACGATTATGTATCGGAAGTCGATCACGAGGCCGAACGCGCGATCATCGACACGCTGCTCCACGCCTATCCGGACCACTCGATTTTAGCAGAGGAAAGCGGCGCGGCCGGCGAATCGGAATACCAGTGGATCATCGATCCGCTGGACGGCACCACCAATTTCCTGCACGGCTTTCCGCAGTATGCCGTGTCGATCGCGCTGATGCACAAGAGCATCCTCGCTCAGGCGGTGGTCTACGACCCCGGGCATAACGATCTGTTCACGGCCACGCGCGGCCGCGGGGCGTTTCTCAACGAAAGCCGTATTCGCGTCAGCAAGCGCGTACAACTCAGGACCGGCCTGATCGGCACGGGCTTTCCGTTCCGGCAGCTTGAACACATCGACACCTATCTCGCGATGCTGCGCGACGTGATGAAGAACACTTCCGGCGTGCGGCGCCCGGGCTCAGCCGCGCTCGATCTCGCCAATGTCGCAGCGGGGCGGTTAGACGGATTCTGGGAGCTGGGCTTGAGCCCGTGGGACATGGCCGCAGGGGCGCTGCTCATCATCGAAGCGGGCGGACTCGTGGGCGACCTCGAAGGCAATGAGGGCTATCTCAAGAGCGGCAACATCGTCGCCGCCAACCCCAAAATCTTTGGTGCGATCATCCAACTGCTGTCGCGGCATCTGACACCTGCACTAAGGAGCCGATAGCGCACGCCTTGGGGGCCGCCGCTCCCGCACTCGGCCGTTCCACGGCACCGAGTCGCGTCGGCGACCCCGCGATATTCGCCCAAATTATTCAACTGCTGTCGCCGCACCTGACGCCTGGACTAAGGAGCCGATAGCGAATTCCGAAGTCTCAAATCATCCGCAGGAACGGGAAGTCCACGTCAGGACGGCGACCGCCCACGATTTCCGCGATCGCTTGGCCGGATCCGCAGGCAAGCGTCCAGCCGAGCGTTCCGTGCCCGGTATTGACCAAGAGATTCGGAAAGCGCGAGACGCCAATGAGCGGAACATTGCCCGGTGTCGCGGGGCGCAGACCCGCCCACATCTGGGTCGAGGCGCGGTCGCCTGCGTGCGGAAATAGCTCGAAGACGCGGTCGAGTATGGCGGCACAACACCCCGCATCGATCCGGTCATCGTATCCCGCAAGTTCCGCGGTACCGGCGACACGAAGCCGATCTCCCAGGCGCGAAAACACAAGCTTGCGCGCTTCATCGGTGACACTGACGCGGGGTGCATCATCCTGCGCACGCACCGCGAGCGTAACCGAGTAACCCTTCACCGGATAGACCGGCGCCGCGACGCGAGCTTGCCGCAGCATAAGCGGACTCCAACTCCCCATTGCCATGACGTATGCGTCAGCCGCCAGCTCTTGTGAGCCGCCTGCCGCATCGGTGATGCGCACCGCCTTCACGCGGCCGCTGTCGATGACGATGCGTTCCGCCGTGTGCCCAAACAGAAACCGCACCCCCCGCCGCGCACACTGCGTGGCAAGCTTGCGGGTGAACAGGCAGGCGTCTCCGGATTCATCATCGGGCGTGTAGATTCCCCCGGCGAGGCGTGGTTGCGCGTCCGCGAGAGCCGGCTCAATGGTCACGCACTCAGTTGACGTTTTCGGCTCGCACCGGATGCCGCCTGCGCGAAGCAACGCGAGATGCGAGAGTGCGTCATCCAACCCCCGGTGATCGGTGTATACGCTGAGAATGCCGCGCATCTGCTGGTCGTAGGCGATACCGAGTTCATCACGCAAAGCTTTGAGGGCTGCCAGACTGGACCGCCCGAGCGCCAGGATGTGACGCGTGTTGTCGCGCGTGCGCGCCGGCAGGCACTCGCGCAGGAACCGCACACCCCACAGCCACTGGCCCCAGTCGAGACGCGGGCGGAATTTCAGCGGCGCATCCGCGCGGCCCAGCCACTTGAGAATTTGCAGCGGCGCCGAAGGATTCGCCCACGGGACGGCATGGCTGACCGAAATCTGTCCGCCATTGGCAAAACTCGCTTCGGACGCTGGCTCGGCCCGGCGCTCGACCACCGTGACATCATGCCCGGCCCGGCTGAGATACCACGCGCTCGCAACTCCGATCACCCCCGCGCCCAACACAAGAATTTTCATGATCGCGCCTGCTCGCTCCCCGAAAACTCGCATATTTAGCCTGCAAAGGCTTTGCGATTCAAGACAGACTGAAATGCGAACCGCCGATGAAAGCGGAAACCCCTGGCGAAGCCTACAGCGCAGGCCTGTTACCCGGTCACGAGTCACGGTATCTACGCAGCCACAGCATCAACCCGCCGAGCGTGAGCATGGTGAAGAGTGCAAAGTATGCGCGCAGTCCAAGCACCGGCCCGATCAGACCCGCGCAAAACGGCGCGAGTCCCATGCCGATGCACTGGAACGAGGAGGAGTAGGCGATGGCCCGAGCATCGGTGCCCGCCGGCGCGTGCATTCGAAGCAGTTGAATGATGGCCGGCAGCATCGCCACCGCAGTAAGACCGAACGCCAATCGTGCCAGCACCAATTGCAGCGGTGTCTTGAGCACCAGCAATGGCAGGTGAGTGATTGCCGCAGCCGCGGCGGCAAACACCAGTATGCGTGCAGGCCCGAAGCGGTCCAACGCGCGGCCCCATAGCGGCATTGCGAGGACGCTGATTAGCGCAAGTCCCATGGCCGCCGCTCCCACCCAGAACGCCTCCGTGCCGGCAGTCGCGGGCTCTGCCTCCAGAAGTTGGAGCATATAGATGCTGATGATCGTCACGTTGCCGTACCACAACGCCGCAAAGAGAAAACTCAACACATAGAGCGGCCCCATGTGCGGCACCGCCAAGAGTTCGCGCAGGCTGCCCAGCCAATCGGGGCGCCAGGGACCGGACGTCGTTTGCTTCACCTCGCGCACGAACAGGGCCACCAGCGTGCCGCCGGAGAGCATCAGGCCGCCACTCATCCAGAAGAGCCAATGCTGTCGGTCGATCACCGCAGCCAGCATGGCGCCCGCGGCGGGACCCACGGTCTGCCCCACCAGCCCGCCGGTTTGCGCGAACGCGAGCGCGCTGCCGATGCGACGGCGCGGAGTGTTGGCCACGAGCAAAGCCATGCTCGCGGGCATGTAGCCATAGAAAAAACCGACCAGCATGACCATCACGGCAAACCACAGTGGCGTTTGCGCGAGCGGCACGAGCGCCATCACGACACCCATGCCGAGCATCGCGCGCAGAACCATGATCTTGCGGCCGTAGTGGTCGGCGATGCTGCCCCAGATCGGGTTGATGGCAAAGCCGATGAGGTTGAACCCGAGCATCGTGTAGCCCATCCACGTTTCGAGGTGCTCGTGCACGCCGAGCCCGCGCAACATCAACGGCAGGAACGGCCAGCAAACCGCGAAGCCCAGGCTGCAAAGCAGGTTGGCGAATGGCAGCACCTTCAGATTGCGGCGCCAGTACGGGAATTCTCGCGACCCGTCGGAGTCGTTGGTGCCTGTGGTGGGAACGGTGTTCATCGCTGTTCACGCTTCCGGCAGCGACTCGCTGCTCGCCGTGACGGCTCTGCCAACTGATTCTTGTCCATACAACATTTCATTTCGGGTCGGACCACGGCAATTGATTGATCCGGTAAGATATCCCGGTGATAAAGGCCCCATTTGAGCGCTTGGAGGCGCTTTTTCGGGAGGAATAATAGCGGTTTAAGGGAGAGAAACGACGCTCAGCGGCCATCTGATCAGGGGACTGAATTCCAATATTTCCAGCGGCGCCAATGGCCGAGGTCTATCCATCGTAGGACGCCATGAACCACCTAATCTCCCGGCAGTTTTTCGAAGAAAAAACACTCAGGCAGGAATGCCTGTGCCATGTACTCGATATCCGCCACTGATACGCCGCACGCGAGGAAATGATCGCGCCAGTTTCGGACAATTGCTACGATGCTCTCGATTTCCTTCCTGGCCGCCTCGATGGTCAGCCCGAAGCGCTCGCACTGGGAAAGCAGGTTGTAGATGCTTGCCGTGCGGCCGTAGGTGCCGATCGTCATCGCGAGGTCGCGGCGTTCGAGGCTCACCAGGGGCGCAGGCACGAGATCGTACGCCGGCGTCAGGCGCCAGCCGCGCGCGGTGCGACGCACGGCATGGTTGCGGGGATGATCGTCATTGTTCGTCACAGCGGCGTTGAAGACGATGCGCCGGAATAGCTCGATACGATCTTCATCGGGCTTCTCCGACCAGCGGCGGATCTGATCGGCGAGCAAGGGATAAGACCAGCGTTCGCGGTCCAGATAGCTCTCGTCGCAGTCCAGCATGGTGAGCGCGCTGACGAGCCCAAAGCGGAGATAGCCGCCTTCCGTGTGTTCGCGGTCGAAACGCTCCACCATAAGCACGTCGTGCCCCGCGACGGGCTCCAGGCGTGCATTGCAAACAGCAATCCCGCAGCGACGCGCCAGCTCAAGCGTCACGTACTCCACTCGCTGAAGGTTGCATCGGTCCGCTTTTTCCGGGAACTTGCCGACCCACAGGCGGTTGTCGTCCTCGATGGTGGCCTTGGGCCTCGCGCCGCCCATCGATGTGCCGGGTTCGAGTTGCTCCAGGATATGCGCGGGGACGCGTTTTCCTTCTTCGATCGCCTCCGCAGCCGCGACCAGCTCCACCAGTTGATGCGTGCGGTTGTAGCGCCGTTTCGGTGCGGGGGGTTCCAGCTTGCGGCCGAAGCTCAGATAGCCGGCGCCATCCTGCGGTCCGTTCAGCAGGTAATCGATTTCCTCCAGGTCGCCAGGACTGCGCTGCAGTTTATGTTCAATCACGCGGCGTCCCCAGGCATCGGGCCCGGCGTCGCGCACCGCGCCGGGAATGCCCTTCAGCTTGGTGAATTCGTGGACGGTGTTGCCAAGCGGAAGCTGAAAAGGATCAAACTCGACCGCATCCTTGCGCTTGAGATAACGGTCGCCGTATCGGAAGCGGCCGACGAATGTTCCGTCGCGCAGCTTTTCGACCTTCAACATGGCTGCCGGCACGGTGTTGAGCGTGCCGGGCAACTGAACGTAGATGTAAGCCTGGCACTCAGAAGTCATATTCGTTCTTTGAATTCTGCGATTTGCGAACGCGCGCGGGCCGCCGCGACGCCTCCAGCGTCTTGCCGTGGGTATCGGCGTCGGGATGGGCGACGCCGTTCAGCGTTTTGTCGAGACCGAGTGCCCACAGCACGGTAACGTAGGCCCCGATCGCGACACCGTGCTTCCCAAGCTCAAGCGCGTTGAGAGTGTTGCGATTGATGCCGACCTTGGCCGCAAGCTCGGCGATCGACATGCCGCGCCGGGTCCTGGCTAACCGCACGCGGTAGCCAAGCTCCTTGATACGCTCGGTGACCTCGGCAGGGAGGGTTTTCTTGATGCCCATAATGTTAGGTGGTAAGTTAAATAGTGCCTAATATATTAGGCTAACGTGGCGGTATTGGTCAACACGAATCTGGATGAATTGCCTACTTAAGTAGGCCATAATTATCATAAAGCCTAAAATAATAGGCACAAACCTCCTGTACAGATCGACCATTGTGATCGTTCACTGCACCCGGAAGCTCGCCGCCCGGCTTCGGGAGGTCTCAAGCGCGCGGTTCGAGGAGACGGGACCGCTGGGAAGCCGGCACGCGAACCTCTACGCCATCGACCGCCGGCAGTGCCTGCTGCTCTGCCACGACACGACGCGCTACTGCCTGTTCCTGCCGGGGCTGCGTGCGCCGCAGTTCATGGAACTCGGGCGCTGGCACCGCGAGCTGTTTCTCGCCTCGCTCACAACCGGAGGAGCAAGAGAAGTGGTGCTGAAAAAGATCGAACTCGCTTTCGGGGCCCCGCGCTTCGACATCGCCACCGATCGCCCGGTGCTCGCGTCCATGACTGTCGCGCGCTGGGATCTGGAAGGGATGCTGATGCGCGTCGGGAACGTGCTCGATCTCGACCCCGTTTTGGCTTCGCGCCATCTCAACGAACGTCCAGCAATGGCCGGCCGCGTGCTGCACTGGCCCGAGCGGGAGATGCTGGAGCGCGTCGCACGACTGTAACGGAGAATGGCGGCGGCGCCGTTCTTCGGATAGAATTGTCCATTACATTGGACATATGCATGCTCGACACCATCACCTACTCCCGCCTGCGCAACGAGCTCGCCAAGGCGCTCGACAAAGTGAACGAAGATCGCACGCCGCTCCTGATCGTGCGGCAGCGCGGCAAGCCCGCCGTGTTGCTGTCGGCGGAGGAATACTCGGCACTGGAAGAGACGGCCTATCTGCTCCGCAGTCCCAGGAACGCTTCGCGCCTGCGCGCCGCTCATGAGGAAATCGAAAAAGAAATCGCCCGCCGCGCAGCCGCGCGCCGGCCACGCCGTAACCGTCGCCGGTGAGCCCTACTACACCACGCAGGCAAAGGAGGACGTCGCGTGGTGGCGCAAGCACAATCCGAAGGTGCTTGCGCGTATCGAGGCCCTGATCGCCGATATTCGTCGCAGCCCCTTTGCGGGCGTGGGCAAGCCAGAGCCGCTGAAACACGAATGGCAGGGTTACTGGTCCCGCCGCATCAGCGAGGAGCACCGCCTGGTTTATCGCGTCGAGGCGGGCACGCTGTACATCGCGCAGGCACGCTACCACTACTGAAGCAATGCCGATCAAGACCAAAGCGGATTACCGCGCCGCGCTGAAGGAGATCAAGGCGCCGATGCGGCGGGACCAAAAGGGACACCATGGCAAGGAAACAGGTGCGTAGGCCCAATCGCGGCATCAAGTCCGCACGCGACGCCGAGGAACTCGTGACGAAGGCTCGCGCGCGGGCGTCGCTGAGCGAGGATTTCGAGCGCATGCTCGGCGAGCTGGCCGAGGCCGGCAAGACTATGGCCGAATCCGAAGTCGAATCGTTGGTTTCGGAAGCGGTCGCGGAGTCGCGGCGCAAGGTTCGTGCCGCGCGCACGGGCCGGAACGCTGGCGAGCGTGTCTGCATCAAGAAAATAGTTCTCCAAATGATATTTCGGTAGAAATCGAAGGCGTCCCTTCGATTCAGCCTCCAACCTTACGATGTCATGAGCGCCGGCGGCATCGCGGTCGCAAAGCATGGAAAACTCAACACCCCAAATAGTGCGATCGAGAACTTCATCAAAAAGTTGAGCGAATGCTCTGACAATGTCCTTGCCGCCGGTCGGCACAAGAACTAGGCCCGGGAATCGATTCTTCAGGAGAAAACCGTATGTCTGTTTATCAAGACTTGACGTGGTGCCTTCTATTAACACCAGTCGTCTTCCAAGAGAAACAATTCCAATAGATTGGCCAAGCAGTCTGAGCGCCTGGTTAGTGTTGTCTCCTTCCTCGACACGAATCGCCTGGTTAGCAGATTGACCATCTGCCTCAACACGGGGCGGTGCTAAGAAAATGACCGTTTGATCAAGCGACGCAGTAATTATGTCTGCAGAATGTGTGCAGAAAACGAATTGGTTCCTCACCCCGGCAGAGCGTAGCGCCTGCAGAAGCTTGTAACTGAGTTCGGGATGAAGATGAAGCTCTGGCTCGTCGAAGAAGACAACGCAATCGGATGGAGTACGAAGGATGAAGTCAAAGACTATGTTTACCACCTCCCGCTCGCCGGAACTAAGTGAGCTGAGGGGAAAGCGCTGACCGTTCACCTCGTAAAATAATTGCTGGTTCCGAGGATCTGGATCAAGGAGACGCTTGGGCGCGACCAACAATGCGAACGCTTCCTTGAAGATCTGAAGCGGGTCAGGAAAATCCAAGGCCATTGCGCCGGCACCGGATTTTTGCAGCTCGATAGCCTTGCGCGCTATTTCCTTCTCATGGCTTTGAATTTTTCGGAATAGCGAGTGCAGCGTATCTTGAAACCTAGCGCGCAACCCACCGAAGGTGAGGTTCCAACCGATCTGTTCCGACCACGGATCAACTACGTCCCAACTGAACGAATATGGAGCGATCTGCTGTATTGATCGGTCACTTTCAAAATGAATGACGCTGCTGGACCACTGACGTCTATGTCTGGTTTTCTGAAGTGTACGCACCAATAGTTGGGCATCTGTCGCAACCGATGTCGTTAAAGTATTTTTGCCCCAATCGGTGCGCTCGCTTTGATTAGTCGCTTCAAGAGTGAGGAGTGTCTTGGGATGACTGGTCGGTCCCTGGAACTTCTGGAGCAGGTTCTCAATAAGCCGGCTTTTCCCGACGCCATTAGGTCCGGCAATGACCACGATATCGCTTAGGCGATCAATCGCGAATCGCGTTATCGGTGGTACATCATTCGCCTGAATACTGACTATTCTCACGGCGACCCCTCTGCCCTGAGGCGCGTTAGCGTGCCGAACGGGCGGCAGATCATTTCCAAGTAAGAAACGCCGAGTAAGGCGAGCTTGTAGTCTGCGGCGACCGTGGCGGCGCGCAGCGCTTCAGCCATCTGCCAAAGCTTCGTGTCATGGCCGACGCTCGCGCCGTTCCCGGTCGACACCTTGGAATTCGAGCCACACTTCAACACCGCCCCTTCCCTGCGTGATTATCCACCCAACCCGCGCAACGACTCCGATCATCTTCGAACTCGTAATCGAGCCTCCCAGGCTTGCAGCGTTCGAGTCCACCGTCGAAGACGGCGAACGCTCAGGTAGCGAGCCTTCGCAATATTTCCGCGATCCAGCCGGGCGCGTAGCGCAGGTCCTTGAGCAACTGCGCTCGATCCTGCTTGGTCAATTGACGTTTCACGAGCTCTAGGGTCTTGTCGTTTACGTTGCGCTGGCCAATATGGCGCAGCGCTTGAATGATCGTGCCGCTCTTGCGACCGGCCGTCGCCACGTTGCGCGGCGTCGTGCGTTTGAGCACGACTTCCTGCTGGCCGAACTTGACCCTGCGGGAGGGACCGTCCCTCAGAAAGACGACCCGGGCGGGCGCGTGTTCCGACAAACCGAGAATATTTGCGGCGTAAGCGCCTGCCGGCTGCAGACGGCTCGCATCGCGCGCGGCCAATGCCTTGGCGACTGCATCGGCGGAAGGAAGAACGCGGCCGAACGTGGGATCGTCTTTGGGGTAATCGTACAGCCCGCGGGCGAGCTGGCGGATGATGCCCTTGCGCGAAAGCCGGGTCAAAGCCATGCCCACGGAGCGTGGGTCTCCCAAGGCCGAAAGGTCCCTGGGGGTAAACACCCAACCCCCTCTATTTAGCATAATAACGACAAAATCTCGAGATAAACCATGGCTAAACGACAAGTTGGGCAGTGGAGCGATGCTAGATAAGCGGTTTAGCGACAGCGGGTGGTTCTATGTATTTAGCACATAAGCGACAGTTTATGGTATAAAATAGCGTGTAGACGACAAATTAGGGGATCTGTCTTGGCAAATATAGCAACTACCCGACAAGACGAAATCTTCATCACACGGGGCAACGAATCGGCGGCCGAAGTGCGGGCGATTCAGCGCCGCGCTAAGGACGGCGAACTGACCCGCATTGCTGAAGGCGTCTACATCCGCGAAAAGGATCCGGACACGCAAAAAGCAGTCGTGCGCCGCAATTGGTTCCGCATTCTCGGCGCCCTTGCTCCCGGCGCGGTTGTGTCGTATCGCAGCGCTTACGCTGGAGGGCTCACGACGGATGGTGTGGTGTACCTCAGCCACCCTCGTAACTTCAACCGAAAGATTGCTCTGCCCGGCGTGCAAGCGGTTCTAGTCAAGGGGCCGGGACCGCTCCCGGGCGACACGCCGCTCGGTGACGGCAAGCTCTACTTTGCATCTCGCTCCCGGCAAATCCTGGAGAACCTGTCTCCCGAGCGTGGGAGCCGCGGAAAGTCCGCGGGAGCGGAGGCGGTCGAAGAACTGCTCATCAAGATATTGCATGCGAACGGCGAGGCCGGACTCAACCGAATCCGGGACGACGCAAGAGCGCTGGTGGAGCCTTTGGGTTTCAAGGACCAGTTCAAGAAGCTCGACAAGCTCATCGGCGCGCTCCTGGCCACCCACGCCGACGGTGTCCTCAAGACGAAAGAAGGCAAGCTCGTCGCAAAAGGCACGCCCGTTGACCCAGAGCGAATGGCACGCTTCGAGGTGCTCGCTACAAAGCTTCGCGCGATCGTGCTTCCTCGTCGTCCCGCGGTTGCAACGAGCGAGCCGGCGCGTTCCCACTTCGCGTTCCTCGAAGCGTACTTTTCCAACTATGTGGAAGGCACCGAATTCGAGATCGAGGAGGCACGCGATATCGCGCTTGAAGGGCGTATCGTCGATCGGCGACCGAAAGACTCCCACGACATTCTCGGCGTCTTCCGGCTCGCGCTTCAGTCTCCCGGCCGCGATACGGTTCCTCCATTGGGCGCGGATTTTCCCGAGGAACTTGCAAGGCGTCACGCACAAATGCTCGAGAAGCGTCCCGAAAGCAGTCCTGGCGAGTTCAAACTTGAACCAAACCGAGCCGGCGGTACATGGTTTGTCGATCCTCACATGGTAAGGGGCACGCTCATCGAGGGTTCGCAACTGGCGCGAAGCATCCCTGAAGGCCTTGCCCGAGCAATTTATTACTCGTTCCTCGCGACGGAGGTTCATCCATTCAATGATGGAAACGGTCGGATGTCGCGGCTAGTGATGAATGCCGAGCTTTCGCGCGTGGGCGAGGCGCGGATCATTATTCCGACACTGTTTCATGAAGAGTACGTCGACTGCCAGCGACAGTTGTCTCGCCAAGACACCCCCAACGGCCTCATCCATGCCCTGGCGCTCATGCAACAATGGACCGTTGCCTTCGACTACACAGATGTGAGTGCCCTCATCGAGTCGGTTAGGCGCACGAACGCGCTTGAGCGCTCCCGGGTGCAGTTCCGTCTCACCATGCCCGATGGTTCACCGCTTGTGAGCGAGCAAGCGACGTAGTCAAAAGCGTCGTTCGCGGCGTGGGAATCAAGCCCGCGGTTTAGCTTTCCTGTAGCCGAAGGAATCCCTTATGCCATACGTCACCATCCGCTATGAGCGGAACAAACTTTACGAGGAAGTCTGGGCGGAAGCCGTCACCACGGTCGCGAAACGTTACGGAATATCAGACGTTGCCCTTCGAAAACGCTGCAAGCAGCTCGCAGTGCCGCTGCCGCCGCTGGGTTACTGGGCCAGGGTCGCTGCGGGAAAGAAGCCTCCTACCCCACCCCTTCCCAAATATTCCGGCCAGACGGAAATCGTGAGGCAGCGCTTCGTCAGCGAAGACGCCGGCGAGACCGACCCGGAGCATCTCATCGCCCGGCGCGAATTCAAAATGCGGCCCGAAAATCGGATTGTTGTTTCGGAAACACTCGACATGCCGCACCCGCTGATTGCTGCCACCGAGCGCGCCTTACGGCGACCAAAGGGCCGGGACCCTCGCGATCTGCAAACCAAGGGGCGCCAATCGCTGGATCTCTGTGTAAGCGACGGGAGTGTCCAGCGCGCACTCCGGATCATGGATGCATTAGTCAAGGCACTGGATGCCCGCGGCATGCCTCTGCGCATCATCGAATTGGATAAGAAACAGCGGTCCTGCGTGACGCTGCAAGGCCAGAACCTCGCAATCCGCCTCGTCGAAATCACTGTGCGCACCGAGCGAAAGCTCCATGTGGACGCAGTATCTGTCCCAGTTCTGAGTTAGGAATACTTCAGCGTTGCGTTCGGCAAAGAAGCATATTGGAATTGTTTCGCCAGCGTCCTTCATCGAGCATCCGGACTACAAGAACAACAAGGACATGCAGCCAATTGAGCGGCTCATCGCGATCCGCGCAGACTCAATCGCCGAAAACGGGAAGATTGTGTAATGCGCTGTAACCCGCAGCCCGGACATGTACGCGAATGCCGTGCTCCGCAAACGTCTGCGGGCATGCGCCAGTGGCCGCGATCGTTGAGCGTCCGCTGCCCAGAGTTGCCTGCGACCGGTTTGGGTTGGGAGGTGACCCTCGGACACAATCCGTCAGAAAACGACGGGGCTACCGCAAATCTATGTCACGACAGCGCCCGAACGGCAGTCAGTGTCGTGCCGGCGCAGGTTCGTGCAACAGCCGGATCAGCAGCTTTTCCTGCACTGCCGCAGTGGCATAGGTCTTGCCATCGAGGTCGCTGAATTGGACTTCAAACACCTGCGGGGTGAGCAGTTCTACGATCGTACCGACCTGCCCTCTGTGCAGCCCTTTCTGTGGCAGGTCCTCGGTAAGCGCCACGCCGTCGAGTAATTTCATGCGGCCAGCCTAAAGGGCCACTTCGAGCGGTTCGTCGCGGAGCGCGCTGACCTTCATGACCGAGAAGCCGAGCACGTTGCCCTGCTCGTCCACTTTTTCCATGACGTGGGGGTTGGCGGTCTCGCGAAAGAAACCGGCGCGCCGCTCGAACATAACTTCGAGGTAGTCGCCTTCCTTGTCGTACCAGATCTTTACATGCTTTTCGGCCATATCTGCGTTCCTCCCGTCGGCTTGGCGACGAGGTAAGCAGTCAGAATGAATGCATCAAGTATCTCGTATTCGCCTATGCGGCTCTGGTGGCAAGCAGTGGCACAACATTGCTCGTGGTCAGCGCTTCAAGATGCTCCGCCCACT
>MERG01000327.1 GCA_001771985.1 Betaproteobacteria bacterium RIFCSPLOWO2_12_FULL_62_13
GCGTAGCTCTGCTTTCGGCCCGGTTTGGGGGGCGCGGTGGGGGCGCTCTTTCGGGAAACCGTTTTCCTGGTCATGACTTCTTCTTTCGTGCCGCCCGTTTTGGTTTTCCTTTTATTTGTGGTTCTTCTGGGTCTTCCGTGGGTGTCCGGTGGACAGGTTCGGCGAACTCGCGCCATCTCATTTCCTCCCCCCTTGCGGGGGAGGATTAAGGTGGGGGGTCAAGCTCGTTGCTCAACGCAATCCAAAATCGCCTGCGCCACCGCATCGGTATGAGCCAGGACTTCGTTGTTCCAGAATCTCAGCACGCGATAGCCGCGAGTCTCCAGCCAGCCACTACGATCCATGTCGTACGGGACCTGCTCTGCGTGCTGGCCGCCATCGACTTCGACAATCACCCGGCACTCGAAACACACAAAGTCCACGATGAAAGGGCCGATGGGCTGTTGCCGGCGAAACTTCATGCCGGCGAGTTGACGGCGCTTGAGCTTCTGCCACAGGCGTTGCTCGGCTTCGGTCAGCGCTTGCGCAGCGTTCTCGCACGTTCGGTTTCCATGTCCCCCCATCCCAGCCTTCCCCCGCAAAGGGGGGAAGGAGCATCCTATACCGCATTCTGCGTGTGCGTCAGCACCCGTGCAAATCCCGGAAAGATCGACAAAATAGGGGCGCCGACTCCCGCCGGTTGCTGAGCCCGCCTTGCGCGGGCGTTTTCCCGGTTGATGATGACTCTTGATTGGCAACGGCACGAGCCATGAGTCACATTCAATCGAGTGTTATCATGGCGCGTCATGCACGTCCTTTGGCGAAAAAGCTTTCCCCTGCTGATCGTCGCCGTGCTGCTCGCCGGCTGCAGCACGGTGCGCCTGGGCTATAGCCAGCTCGACAACATCGCGGCGTGGAAGGCCGATGAATACTTCGATCTCGATGCGCGGCAAAAGCAGGACTTTCAGGAGCGCTTCGAGCGGATCTACGAGTGGCATCGCTATGAGCAGCTCCCCGAGTATGCCGCGTTCCTGTCCCAGGCGAAAAGCCGGCTGCACAAGCGGTTGACGCGCGAAGACGTATTGTGGTTCGTGGAGGGATTGAGGGCGCGCTACCGCGCGATCGTGATGCGCGGAAGCGACGAAGCCGCGGCTTTGCTGCTGACGATTACCCCGCCGCAGCTCGATGCCTTGCAGCGCCAGTGGGACAAGGACAACCGGCGCTTCTTGCGTGAATACCGGCTCGGCGACGGCGCCGAGGAGATAAGACGCGCTCGCGTGCGCCGCACGCTCGACCGGGTCAGGGACTGGGTCGGTGGCCTCAGTTACGAGCAGGAGCAGCGCATTGTTGCCATGGTCAACGCCCTGCCGATGACGGAACGGCTGCGGCATGAGGACAGGGTGCGGCGGCAGCGCGAATTCCTGCAACTCATGTCCAAGCGCGGGAACCGCGAGGAATTCGCTGCGCAACTGCGCCGCTGGTTGCTCGCCTGGGAAGAAGGTCGAACACCCGAGTACGCGCAGCGGTTCAACCAGTGGTTTGAGCAGCGGGTGCAGATGCTGGTCGAAATCGATCGCATGCTCGCGCCGCAGCAACGCGCGGTTGCACTGCACCGCCTGCAGGATTACGTCGACGACTTTACGAAGCTCGCCGAGCGCCGCCGCGTCCAGACTGCTGCACAGCCGTGACTGGTGATTCGTGATTGGTGATTCGTGACTGGTGATTCGTGACTGGTGATTCGTGACTGGTGATTCGTGATTGGTGATTCGTGACTGGTGACTGGTGATTCGTGACTGGTGATTCGTGATTGGTGATTCGTGACTGGTGACTGGTGATTCGTTACTGGTGACTGGTGAACGGATATGTGGGCCGTGATCAGCGACCGGAAAAAACGACTGAAGTGCTCGGCGGCGCGATCCTGTCCGCTTACCGCTTACTCCTATTTATTCGCGTTTATCGGCTTCATCGGCGGCTTATAATTTGCTTTTTTCGTAGTCCAACCCATGCCGCACTTTTCGAAGCCGATCGCCTCCAAACTGCCGCAGGTCGGAACCACGATTTTTACCGTGATGTCGCGGCTCGCCGCCGAGCACAATGCGATCAATCTGTCGCAGGGATTTCCCGATTTCGATTGCGCGCCGCAACTGCGCGCGCTGCTCACGAAATACATCAATGCCGGCGTCAACCAGTATCCGCCGATGGCAGGCATCGCGCCGCTGCGCGAGGCGATCGCCGAAAAGGCGCGGGAGCTTTACGGCGCGGCCTACGACCCCGAACACGAGATCACCGTGGTGCCGGGCGCCACCTACGGCATCTTCACCGCGATCGCCACCCTGATCCGCCCGGCCGATGAAGTGATCCTGTTCGAGCCCGCCTACGACAGCTATGCCCCTTCGGTCGAGGTCAATGGCGGCCGTCCGGTCTACGTGCAGCTCAAGTTTCCGGACTACAGCATCGACTGGCGGGAAGTACAGAACGCGATCACGCCGCGCACGCGCATGATCGTCATCAACACGCCGAACAATCCGACGGCGAGCGTGTTTTCGGCCGAGGACCTGCGCATGCTCGACGGCATGCTCGAGCGCACCGGCATCGTGGTGGTGAGCGACGAAGTCTACGAGCACATCGTGTTCGACGGCCACCGGCACCAGAGCATCGCGCGCTTTCCGGGGCTTGCCGCAAGGAGCTTTGTCGTCTCCTCCTTCGGCAAGACTTATCACGTGACCGGCTGGAAAACGGGCTACGTGCTGGCGCCGCGCGAGCTTACGGCGGAATTCCGCAAGGTGCATCAGTTCAACGCCTTCGTCACCAACGGTCCGGTGCAGTACGCCCTCGCCGAACACATGAAGGACAAGGACGCCTATCTGTCGCTCGCCGCGTTCTACCAGAAGAAACGCGACTTTTTCCTCGATGGCGTCAAGGTCTCGCGGTTCAGGCCCTTGCCTTCCCGGGGCACGTTCTTCCAGAATCTCTGCTACGACGCGATCAGCGACGAAAAAGACACCGATCTCGCGATCCGGCTGACCACGGAGCGCGGCGTCGCCTCGATTCCGGTGTCGGTGTTCTACCGCGAACCACCCGCGCACAAGGTGCTGCGGTTCTGCTTTGCCAAGTCCGAGGAGACGCTCGCCCGCGGAGCGGAAATTCTCTGCAACATCTGACAAAGGACTGTCATGCCCGTGCAGACGGGCATCCAATTTGACAAAGGACTGTCATGCCCGTGTAGACGGGCATCCAATTTGACAAAGGACTGTCATGCCCGTGCAGACGGGCATCCAATACTGCGATGTTGAAATGGGATTCCCGACTACTCGGGAATGACAACCTCGACTGAAATGGGATTGCCGACTACTCGGGAATGACAACCTCGACTGAAATGGGATTCCCGACTACTCGGGAATGACAACCTCGACTGAAATGGGATTCCCGATCCCCGATTAAGGCACTCGAGGACAGGCTACTCGGGAATGACAGCGGGTGCGCGGGAATGACAACCTCGAACGACTGGCGGCGGACGACGGACGACTGACGACTGGAAGCATTATGGAATGAGAGGTGCACCATGACTGAAACGGCGCTGATCGTGGGGGCCGGTGCGGGCCTCGGCGCGGCGCTCGCGCGGCGTTTCGCGGGCGCCGGCATGAACGTGGCTGTCGCACGGCGCAATGCGGATGCGCTCAAACCCCTGCTCGCGAAACTCGGACCGAGCGCGAGGGCGTACGCGTGTGATGCAAGCGACGAGCGAGCAGTGGTGGAATTGTTTGCAGCGGTGGGCCGGGATCTCGGCGCACCGCGGCTGGTGGCGTTCAACGCCGGCGCATTCGTCCGCAAGGGCATTCTCGACACTTCCGCCGAGGAATTCGAGCGCTGCTGGCGCGTGGGCTGCTTCGGCGGATTTCTGGTCGGTCGCGAAGCGGTGCGCGCGATGCTTGCTTCAGGCGGTTCGGGCCGCCATCGCGGCACCGTCATCTTCACCGGCGCAACCGCCAGCATGCGCGGCGGCGCCATGTTTCACAATCTTGCGGTGGGCAAGTTCGGGCTTCGGGCGCTCGCGCAGAGCATGGCGCGCGAATTCCAGCCGCAGGGCATCCACGTCGCGCACGTCATCATCGACGGACAGATCGCGAGCGCCCGCGCGGGACGCAGCGTTGCGGAGCGCGGCGTGGACGCGGTGCTCGATCCGAACGCAATTGCCGAATCGTACTACCAGCTCCACCTGCAGCCGCCGAGCGCGTGGACGCTGGAACTCGATCTCCGGCCCTACGTGGAGAAATTCTGAAGACTGGTCACCGTTCTGCAGCTATCGCGGGTGCAAACCCGCGGCCTCGAAAGCATGCGCCATCGCCGGCGCCACAAGCTTTCGCAATTCCGGCAGCGAACGGATCTGCTCCTTGCCGCACGCCGGGCACTGGTACAGCGGCAACGTCAGTTCGACGCGGAAGGGTGACAGGTCCTTCAGGGCAATGTCGAAGTCGAAAGTGTCCTCCCGCGCCTCTCCGCTGCCGAGCTTCGAGCCGCATGCACCGCAGTGGTAATGCTTGAAAAGCAGCCCGCGCTTCTCGCCCGCCGGAACCTTCGTCATATCCTCACCGGCAAGGCGCTCGAGCAACAGCGCCGGAAAATCCGGCACTGCAAACCGCATGTGCATGTTCGGGCACACCAGGGCAGGAAGCTGCAACAACGTGACCTTGAGTACTCCGTGCTGGCCGCACACCGGATCGACCGATTGCAGGGTCATGGTGGCCTGGCACCGCTTGCACGTCGCCCGCGTCTCCGCCATCGATTGGCTCCTCCTCATGGCGACTACAGCGCGCCGGAGAGTCCGCCATCCACGTGCACGCAGGAGCCGGTCACGTAACTTGCCGCATCCGAAGCCAGGAAGGCGATCACGCCGGCGACTTCCTCCGCTTCGCCCATGCGGCCGAGCGGGATGGTCTTGCCGGTCTTTTCGTAATGTTCGGCAACGCTGATTCCCTGGCGCGCGGCGCGCCGCTCCTGCTGCTTCGACTTGATCTTGCCGACCGCCACGGCATTGACCAGGATATTGTGTCCGGCGAGTTCCTTCGACAGCGCCTTGGTGAGCGCCAGCCCGGCCGCGCGGCTGATGGTGGTCGGGAATGTGCCGGCGGCCGGTTGTTTGGCGCCGACCATATTCAAGTTGATGATGCGGCCACCACCCTGCTTCTTCATGTGTGGAATCGCAGCACGCGCGGTGCGGATGTGGGCGAAAACCTTGATGTCCAAATCCTGCTGCCACGCTGCATCGTCCACTGCGTCGAACGGCGACTGCCCGGTCGCGCCGGCGTTGTTGACGACGATGTCGATGCGGCCGAAATGCCTGACCGTTTCCTCGATGAACCGCTCCGGCTCACCCGGCTTGGCGGCATCCGCAACCACCGCAAGCACGTCCGCACCGGTTTTCCTGAGTTCTTCGACAAACGCATTGAGCACTTCCGGACGCCGCGCGCACAGTGCGACTTTCATGCCCTCCTGCACGAGCCTTTGTACCGTTGCCCGCCCGATGCCCTCGCTGCCGCCGGTGACAGCGGCGACCTTGCCGCGCAATCCGAGATCCACGCCATTCTCCTCTCGTCAATTGTTCGATGAATAAACTGTCATTCTGACACAGACCCGCGTAAAACGGGCGGTGGTTCGTGATTGGTGGTTCGTGATTGGTGATTCGTGATTGGTGGTTCGTGATTGGTGATTCGTGATTGGTGATTCGTGATTGGTAACTGAGCATGTGCAGGAGGTGTGCCGTCATTCCGGTGGAAACCGGAATCCTGGAAACGACGGCGTACTGGATCCCGGCTTTCGCCGGGAAGACGGCGGGGGCTTGCGCGGGGAAGACGGGACCTCGTCATTCCGGTGGCAACCGGAATCCAGGAAACGCCGTCGTGGCGAGCGGTCCGTTTTCTGGACCCCGGCTTTCGCCGGGGTGACGATTTCGTCGTTCCAGTTGCCGCCGGAATGACGTACACTTGCTCGACTATGATCATCGCCATTCCCGACGACTACCACGGCCTCGTTCACACGCTCGACTGCTTTGCGACGCTGGCCGGCCACGACGTGCGCATCCTGCGCGATGCGGCGCCCGCGATAGAGACGCTGATCGGCCACCTGCGCGAGGCAGAAGTGATCGTCCCCATTCGCGAGCGCACGCGCTTCACGCGCGAACTGATCGAGAAGCTGCCGCGACTGAAACACATCAGCCAGACCGGGCGCAGCACGCGTCACATCGATGTCGCGGCCTGCACCGAACGCGGCATCGCCGTGTCCGCGGGCACCCATGCATCGCCCTACACCGTCGCCGAGCACACCTGGACGCTGATTCTCTCGGCGTTGCGCCGCATTCCGGAAGAAACGGCGCTCATGAAGCAGGGCAAATGGCGCTCCTCGTTCAGCCTCGGCCTGCACGGCAGGACGCTCGGAGTTTTCGGTCTGGGAAAAATCGGCGCCCCGGTGGCCGCGACCGGCGCGAGCTTCGGGATGAAGGTGCTGGTGTGGGGCCGCGATGCCTCGCTCGCCGCCGCGCGCGCGGCCGGTTACTCCGTAGCGGAAAGCAAGGCGCAGCTTTTCGAGCAGTCGGACGTGTTGAGCCTGTGTGTGCGGCTCACGAACGAGACGCGTGGCATCGTCACGGCGGAGGATCTCGACCGCATGAAGCCTGACGCGCTCCTCGTCAACACCGCGCGCGCTGAACTCGTCGTCCCGAATGCTCTTGTCGAGGGGCTCAAGAAGGGCCGCCCGGGATGGGCCGCGGTCGATGTCTATGAAAACGAACCGGTCCTCGGTGGCGAACACCCGCTGCTCAAGCTCGACAATGCGCTGTGCACGCCGCACAGCGCGTGGCTCGAGAAGGAGACCTATGAGCTTTATTTCGGCGAGGCGTTCCGCAACATCGTCGCCCTCGCGCACGGCGAGCCGGTCAATCTCGTCAACCCCGAAGCACTCTCGTGACTCGTGGTTCGTGGCTCGTGGCTCGTTGTTCGTGGCTCGTGGTTGTCATTCCCGCGCAGGCGCTTTGTGTCGTGCCCGCGTAGGCGGGCATCCAGTTTGACGTGTGCTGAAACCGGATTCCCGACTACTCGGGAATGACAGGAGGTTTGTCGTGCCCGCGTAGGCGGGCATCCAATTGGCAGTGCTGCTGAAATTGGATTCCCGACTACTCGGGAATGACAGGAGGTTTGTCATGCCCACGTAGGTGGGCATCCAATTGGCAGTGCCGCTGAAATTGGATTCCCGACTCCTCGGGAATGACAGACACCGGCCACCGGTCACGCCCTTCACTTATGGTGACTGGTCGTCGAATTGCCTGGCATGGAGGTGAAACGCGGTAAAATGCGGCATTCACTTTGACGCCGCCGACATGACAAAACTTTTCGATGACGAACTGAACGAGGCGATGGACCAGCTCTTCGACGAGACGGTCGAAGCCCTCCAGCTCGCCAAGGCCAGCCCCGATCTCGACGATCTCGCCGCGACGTTCGCCGTGGCCCTGCTCAAGCTCGGGCTCGCCACCGGCTTCGTCGAGCAGCGACACCCCGGTTTCGCGAAGGACGTTGAGGAAAAACGCCAGCGCGTCATCGCGGCGCTGACGCAGAAGCACTGAAGGAAAGAAGCGTCGTGCCGCGTGTAGGTGATATATGTCATGCCCGCGCAGGCGATGGGTTGTCGTGCCCGCGCAGGCGATGGGTTGTCATGCCCACGTAGGTGGGCATCCAATTGGCAGTGCCGCTGAAATTGGATTCCCGACTACTCGGGAATGACAGGAGGGTGAAATTGGATTCCCGACTACTCGGGAATGACAGAAGGGTGAAACTGGATTCCCGACTACTCGGGAATGACAGAAGGTTTGTCATGCCCGCGCAGGCGATGGGTTGTCGTGCCCGCGTAGGCGGGCATCCAATTGGCAGTGCTGCTGAAATTGGATTCCCGACTACTCGGGAATGACAGAAGGGTGAAATTGGATTCCCGCCTACGCGGGAATGACAGGAGGGTGAGATTGGATTCCCGCCTACGCGGGAATGACAGGAGTGGGCGGGAATGACAGGAGTGGGCGGGAATGACAGGAGCGGGCGGGAATGACAGGAGCGGGCGGGAGTGACATTGTTGTGACGGCGAATGACGTTATTTCAGCATGAACGGTATCTGACATGTCCGACGTGACCCTGAAACTGCCGATCTACCTCGACAACGCGGCTACCACGCCTATCGACCCGCGGGTGGTCGAGAAGATGCTGCCCTATCTCACCGAACAGTTCGGCAATCCGGCGAGCACGACGCATGTCTTCGGACAGACAGCGAGCCGCGCGGTGGAAGAAGCGCGCGACCAGGTGGCGGCGCTGATCAATGCCGACCCGCGGGAGATCGTCTGGACTTCGGGCGCGACCGAATCGGACAACCTTGCCATCAAGGGCGCGGCGTACGCCAATCAGGCGCGCGGCCGGCACCTGGTCACGCTCCAGACCGAGCACAAAGCCGTGCTCGACACCGTGCAGGAACTGGAGCGCCGCGGCTTCACCGCCACGTATCTTGCGCCGGAACCGAACGGACTGCTCGACCTCGACAGGTTTCGCGCGGCGCTGCGCTCTGACACGATCGTCTCTTCAGTGATGCTGGTCAACAACGAGATCGGCGTGATCCAGGACATCGCGGCGATCGGCGCCGTCTGTCGCGAGCGCGGCATCGTTTTCCACGTCGACGCTGCCCAGGCGAGCGGCAAGGTTGCGATCGACCTCGCGCGGTTGCCGGTCGACCTGATGTCGCTCACCGCGCACAAGACCTACGGGCCGAAAGGGATCGGCGCGCTCTACGTGCGGCGCGAACCGCACCTGCGGGTCGAGGCGCAGATGCACGGCGGCGGGCACGAACGCGGCCTGCGTTCCGGAACGCTCGCCACGCACCAGATCGCGGGCATGGGCGAGTGCTTCCGCATCGCGCGCGAGGAGATGGAAAGCGAAGTGCCGCGGATGCGCCGGCTGCGCGACAAGCTCCTCGCGGGCCTCGCCGACCTGCCCGAAGTCCGCGTCAACGGCGACATGAACCAGCGGATCGCCAACAATCTCCACATAAGCCTCAACCTCGAGAACTGCGATTTTCTGCTGGCCGCGCTCACCGATATCGCGGTGTCGTCGACCGCGGCGTGCTCGTCGGGAAGCGCGATGCCCTCGCATGTCGTTCAGGCGCTCGGAGCCGACGCCGCGACCGCCGGCAATTCGGTCCGCATCACCGTCGGCCGCTTCAACACCGAGCACGAAATCGATTACACTATCGCCTACCTGCGCCGGAAGATCGAGGATTGCCGTGCCGGCCGGTTGCGGGCGGAATAACACTCGGTTAGCCCGACGAGGATGGCTTTCTTACTTCATTGCACAATGGGGCCAAGGACAAATTGCGCTGTGCGGCAGCGCATGGATTCCAGATCATCATGAAATTTATCCAAACAGACATTCCAGACGTCATCTTCATTGAACCGCGCGTCTTTGGCGATGACCGGGGATTTTTTTTTGAAAGTTTCAATCAACGCATCTTTCACGAAAACACCGGCCGGAATCCGCATTTCGTGCAGGACAACGTCTCGCGCTCGCGCAAAAGTGTCCTGCGAGGACTTCATTATCAGATCGGGCAGCCCCAAGGCAAGCTGGTTCGCGTCATCGCTGGCGAAGTTTTCGATGTGGCCGTCGATCTGAGAAAAAGCTCGCCTCATTTCCGAAAATGGGTGGGCGTCATCCTCTCCGCAGAAAACAGGCGAGCCGTCTGGATCCCGGAAGGTTTCGCTCACGGCTTTCTGGTGTTATCCGATTCAGCGGACTTTCTCTACAAGACCACCGACTTCTACGCGCCCGAGCATGAGCGCTGTATCATCTGGAACGACCCGGATATCGGCATAAAGTGGCCGCTCGCGGAAGAGCCGATCCTGGCTGCAAAGGATAGAGCCGGCAACCCCCTGGGGCAATCCGAGGTTTTCGACTGATGCGAATTCTCCTCACGGGCAAGAGTGGTCAAGTCGGAAAGGCATTGCAGGCAACGCTGGCGCCAGCAGGAGAAGTCATCGCACTCGACCGGGGCCAGCTCGACCTCGTGTCGGCCGACGCCATCCGGCAAGCGGTGCGGGAGATCAAACCGGACGTCATCGTCAACGCGGCCGCGTTCACGGCCGTGGACCGCGCCGAGTCCGAGCCGGACCTTGCCATGGCCGTTAACGGCGTTGCGCCGGGCGTTCTTGCGGTTGAAGCGCGCCGCATCGACGCCCTGCTCGTGCATTATTCAACGGATTATGTCTTCGATGGCGCCAAAGACGGACCATACATGGAAGAAGATGCGACACATCCGCTGAGCGTGTATGGCCGCACCAAATTGGCAGGGGAACAGGCAATCCGGGAGGCCGGCATACGTCATTACATCTTTCGCACGAGCTGGGTCTACTCGGCCCGCGGCAGCAATTTCGTCCATACCATCCTGCGCCTGGCGCGCGAGCGCACCGAGATCAGAATCGTCGATGACCAGGTGGGAGCACCCACCTGGGCCCGCAGTATCGCGGAGATAACAGCAAAGATCCTGAGCGCTGGCGGTAACACCACAAACGCGCCGGATAACGCCGGCGGCATATACCACGTCACCGCAGCCGGCGCGGTTTCGTGGTTCGGTTTTGCGCAAGCAATACTCGCTGCCGCCAAGACCCGTTTCCCCAGGATGATCGTGCCGCAGTTGATTCCCATCCCGTCCAGCGAATACCCGCTCCCGGCGCGCCGGCCGCTCAACTCTCGGCTCGATAACTCCCGCCTGACGGCCGCGTTCGGACTGGCGCTGCCAAAGTGGGAAGATGCGCTGCACCTTTGCATGCAGGAGATCGCATCGGCCGGCAGCGGCGCATAATCACGGCATAGCCGCCCCGCGACTCACATTCGCCCCCAGCCCGAACCGGTCACGCATTCGTCGGCGCCCCGGAGCAGTCGTGAATTTTTCTGAGGCCTTGTTGAATTTTGTTGCGATAGTGCATTATTTTTGTGGTGGAGCGATTACCGGGCCTCGTCCTCCTGTCGCCGGCGGCCGCAAATGAACGGTGAGGCCCGATTAACGGTATGATGCTCGTGTAAACGGTCGTGCGGCTGCGGCAGGCCGCATTTCAAGGGAGTACCGTCGGAAGTCGGGACGATTGTCGGGCATCGCAGACGACAAGCTAGCGACGGGGCGATGTGTACTCACGTTAGCGTCTTGCTGACGCAGTGTGGATCGCGCTCATCCAGGGTGAGACAATGAATAACAAACGCATCGCCATCATCGGAACATCATTCCGGCTTCCCGGCACCACCCGGGACCGATTCTGGCCCGACCTGCTGGCAGGAAAGAATTTCATCAGCCAGGTGGCGCCCGACCGCTGGGCACAGGATTATTACCGGCATCCGAAAAAAAATCATCCCGGGACGAGCTACACCTTCGCGGCGGGTTCGATAGGCGACGTTTTCGCCTTCGACGCGGATTTTTTCGGCATTTCGCCGCGCGAGGCGGCGCAGATGGATCCGCAGCAGCGGCTTCTGCTCGAGCTCTCCTGGGAAGCCTTTGAGAACGCCGGAATCCGGCCATCTCAGGTTCGTGGCAGCCCATGCGGCGTGTACATCGGCATCTCGAGCACGGATTATTCGTTCCGTTTTGCCGACGACCTTGCCGCGATCGACTCCTCCGTCGCCACCGGCAGCACCGCCAGCATTGCAGCTAACCGCATCTCCTATGCATTTGATCTGCGCGGTCCCAGCGTGGCGGTGGATACTGCGTGCTCCTCCTCGCTGGTCGCCTTTCACCTCGCCTGCCGCTCTGTCGCGTCCGGAGAGAGCACGCTCGCCCTGACCGGCGGCATGAGCCTGCATCTGCACCCGTATGGGTTCGTCGCATTCTCCAAAGCATCGATGCTGTCGAGGCAGGGAGCTTGCAGGGTGTTCGACGCCGCTGCTGACGGTTACGTGCGATCCGAAGGCGGCGGCTTGTTCGTTCTCAAGAATTACGACCAGGCGCTGGCTGACGGCGACCCTATCCTGGCTGTAGTCGCAAGCACGGTCGTCAACACCGACGGCAGGAAATCGGGGTTGACCGTACCGAGCATCCAGGCCCAGATCGCCCTGATGAAACAGGCGTCCAGCGAAGCAGGAATTGAACCGTCGGAAATTGACTATATCGAGGCGCACGGCACGGGGACCGCGGTCGGCGACCCGGTCGAAACCCACGCCATCGGAGAAGCACTGGGTCAATACCGAAGCAGGAAGAGCCCCCTCCTGATCGGCTCCGTGAAAAGCAATCTCGGGCACCTGGAAGCGGCCTCCGGAGCAGCGGGATTGATCAAGGCGCTCTACTGCATTCAGCATCGGATCGCGCCCGCGACGATCGGCCTCCGGAATCCCAACCCGAACATTCGATGCGACGAATGGAACATCAAGATCGCGACGAATCCAACGCCGCTGAAGCCCGCCGGAAAGCTCGTGATCGGAGTCAATTCCTTCGGCTTCGGCGGAGCGAATGCGCATGTTCTCCTGGAAAGCCACGAGAATCGGACGGACCGGCGGCCAGAGAGTCCGTCGGGGATGCTGCTGCCCTTCGTCGTCTCAGGGAAAAGCATGGCAGCGCTGAAAACGGCGGCACAAGATCTTTCTTCTTTCGTTCGTCGCAACAACGGGACTGCGCTGTACGACGTTGCCTGGAGCACAGTCTTTCATCGCGAGTGGCACGAGCAGCGTGCCATTGTTCTTGCGCACGACGCGGGTGCGCTCGCAACTGCACTGGAGCGCTTCGCGGACGATGCGCCTGCCGCCGCGCCCGGCATGGAGGTGGGTACCGCTCTGGCGCCGCCGGTCGATGCAGCGTTTATCTACTCGGGAAACGGCTCGCAGTGGGACGGCATGGGGCAGCGCCTCATGGCCGAGGAACCCGCATTCCGGGACGCGGTGCTGGAGATTGACGCGGTCTTCCGGCCGTGCGCAGGCTACTCGCTCGAGGATGAGCTTGCCGGAAAGAACGGGGCTGGCCGCTTCGAGTTCACGGAATTCGCCCAGCCCGCGCTCTTCGCAATGCAGGTCGGCCTCACGCGGCTGCTCCGGCAATGGGGTATCGCCCCCGTGGCGGTGGCCGGCCACAGCGTCGGCGAAGTCGCGGCGGCCTGGGCGAGCGGCGCGCTGTCATTGGAACAGGCTGTGCACGTGATCTACCATCGCAGCCGGTTGCAGGCCGCGACCAAGGGCAATGGCCGGATGACCGCAGTCGGAGTGGGAGAAGCCGCCGCCCGCCAGCTCATCAAGCAACTCGGGCTCGTCAGAAAACTTTCGATCGCCGGCCTCAACAGTGCGAACAGCATAACCGCCGCGGGAGAGGTCGAGGCGCTGGATGCGTTTGAAGCGGCCCTGGAAGCGCGGAAGATCATGCACAAACGTCTGGACCTCGATTACGCGTTCCACAGCCCGGCTATGGATGCGATCGAACCCGCGATTCGCCGGGCGCTGTCGGAGCTTCGTCCGGGCGAAGCGCAGATCCCGTTCCACTCGACTGTGGCCGGAAAGCGCATGGCGGGAACGGCGCTCAGCGCAGACTACTGGTGGCGCAATATCCGCGAGCCCGTGCAGTTTGAAAAAGCGCTGACAAGCATATCGGCTGATGGCGTCAAGATCTTCGTGGAAATTGGTCCGCACCCGCTGCTGCGCGGATATATCAACAGCGTGCTGATGAATACGGGCGTGCCGGGCCGCATCATTTCGACCCTGCTGCGCAACGACGACAGTCCAGACCGCGTCCGGAGCGCCGTCTGCCAGGTGGCAATCGCCGGGGCATCCCTCGATTGGAAGAGATTGTTTGAGCATCGTGGCCGGCTGGTGCAGTTGCCCAATTACCCTTGGCAGCGCGAGCGTTACGCGCACCAGATGTCTGCGGAGTCTTACCAGCATCTTAACCGGCGCAAGGAGCACCCGCTCCTGGGATTCCGCCTGCACGAAAGCGAGTGGGGCTGGGAGAATCTCATCGATTTATCGCTTTGTCCCACGCTCGCGGATCACGTCATTGGCGACGCCCAGGTGATGCCCGGATCCGGCTACGCAGAAATGGCGTTGGCAGCGGCCAAGTTGTGGCGCGGCGGATCCGTCCTCGAAATCGAACAACTGGAAATCCGCTCGCCACTCGTATTGAGTGACGCCCAGTCAAAAGTCCTGAAGTTCGATGTCGACATCTCGGATGGAAGCTTTACGATTCAGAGTCGTGACCAGTTGACAAACGGTGGCTGGACGGTGCATGCGGTCGGCAGAATTCCCAAGGAACCCCACGATATCCTGCTGCGGCAGGCGCCCCTCGAGCTCCCGGGGCGCACCCCGGATTTTACCGGCGCGGACCACGACGCACTCACCCGGGCCGTGGGTCTGGATTACGGTCCCGCGTATCAGGCGCTGGACGCCATCTGGCTCGAGGGCGGAGCCGCGTGTGCGCGATTCCGGATTCCACAAGCCATCGAATCCGAACTGCAAGACGTCCATCTTCATCCGGCGCTGCTCGACTGCACCCTTCAGTTGATCATCCAACTGCTGAAAGACGATTACATCGCACAGGACGGCATGGTCTACGTGCCGGCGAAAATCGACCGGCTGATCTACCGTTGCGGCAGGACCACACCGCACATGGCACGCGCAACGCTGCGGCGGATAAGCTCCCATTCGCTGTCTGCAAGCTTTACTCTCTACGACGCGAGCGGCGAACCCGTAGCCTTGATCCGGGAAGCGCGCTTCAAAAGCATCCGCCTGCGCAAGAACCCGGCGGAACGCCTGCGTTATCTCAAGTATCACGGTATCCCCAAGCCTCATCCGCTGCGCCCGGTCGCCGCCCCCGCGCTGTTGTTCGAGCGGCTTCAGAAGTTGCTTATCGAGATGGCGTATGCCGCACCCGCTCGTAGCGCATTCAAGCGCTATGCCGGGGAAATCGAGCCGCTTCTGGACAGTCTGTGCGCGCGTTTCGCTGTGCGGACGCTGCAGTCACTGGCAGCGGACGCCCACGTGCTCACCGAGGCGGATGTGCGGGAATGCGCCGAAGCCAACCCGGAGACCGCACCGCTGCTCGCATGCCTGATCGGCATGCTTCAGGAAGACGACGCGCTTGCGGTAGTGGGGCGTGAATGGCGCATTCCGGCGGATACCGATCTGCCCTCGCCCGAAGAAATCTGGTGCAGTCTCGTCATGGAGCACCCGGACTATCTTCCCCTGTTCCATGCGGTCGGCCGAGTGGGTATGCATCTCACACAACTCCTGCGGGGCACCCTTAAGCCGGAACAGGTCCTGCCCCGCGACTGTACGTTGAGCAGGATTACCCACGAGCTTTTGATCGCCGCCGGGCTCGACACGATTGAGAAGGCAATCGAAAGCCTTGCGGCCCGTACGTCCGCCGAGCTTCCGCGCGGCGAGCGCTTCAGGATTCTGGAATTGGGCGCAGGCAAGCCAACGTTCGCCGCACGGATCTGCAAGGCGATCGACTTCGACCGGTGCGATTATGAATTCGCCACCACGGCCGCCTTTCCCACGCTGGAAGAATGGCGCAGCCTTCAGGACCGGTTCCCAAAAGCGCAGATACGGAAAATCGATGCAGAATCCGCTCTGGATGCGGCCATCCCCGCTGCAAGTGAGCAATTTCATCTGGTGCTGGCGACTTCGGACTTCACCACCGAGCACGAAGCGCTGCTCGCGCTGTCGCATGCACGACGATATCTGTCCTCCGGAGGAACAATTCTGTTCGCCGAGCAGCATCGATCGCGGTGGATGGATTTTGTTTTTGGCGGCAGGCGGTCCTGGTGGTGCGAGACGCCGGAGGGGAACTGGGGCTCGCGGCACAAGTCCGTCCAGTTCTGGCGCATCCAGATGCTGAAACTGGGCTTTCAGGGAATCAGCGCGCTAAACCTGTGGGCGGACACCGCATCGGGCCCGTACCTGATCCTGGCCCAGCAAATGGATTCCGCGGCCGTCGCGCCGGAGCCGGTTGGCGCCGAGTTCCGCACGTGGCTGTTGCTCGCAGACCGGGAAGGATTTTCCGCGACATTTGCGGCCCAACTCGCCAAGACCCTCGAGGCCCGCGGCGACCGCGTCTTGCATGTCGTGCCGGGCAGCCGATTGCGCGCTGTTGACGCTCGAACCTACCAACTGGACCCTCATGATTCGGCTCAGTTCGAAATTCTCTTGCCGCAGTTGACTGCCGCGTACGGCCGGCTCGACGGCATTGTGCACCTTCATGGCCTGAATCCCGCCATCGGGAATTCCCCGCCGTTGCTCCTGCTTGACAGACAGGTTGACCGCTGCGCGGCCGCGGCGGCGATCACCCGGGCGTGCGAATCAACCGGCACGAAAACCACGTTCTGGCTGGTGACAGCACGCGCTGCAATAAGTCCGTACGAAGGACGACAGCTAACGACAGGCCTCAATCCGGCGGACGGCATGGACGCCGCGCTGTGGGGTTTCGGGCGCACGCTTATGAACGAGGCTTCCGCATTCGACGTTCGCCTTGTGGATATTGAGGATCCCGCGGCGCTCGACGCAGCCACCTACTCCCTGGTCCGCGAGATCACGCACCCTGACGTCGAGCAAGAGATCATGCTTGCGGCATCCGGCGACCG
>MERG01000328.1 GCA_001771985.1 Betaproteobacteria bacterium RIFCSPLOWO2_12_FULL_62_13
TCCCGGGGTTCGACGTCGAACCCCCGCTTCTGATAGCCCCGCAGCACCGTGAGCGGCACGCGGCGTCCGCCGATCCGCCGCGCGCGACTGCGCATGCGCAATTGAGAGTTATCCGGATTCCGGTCTTTGATTTCCGGGAACTTTTGATATAGGTCAAGACAATAAACTCGGAAGGTCCATAATATGCTCAATGGCCGGGCCACAAGCAGGTAGATGGACAGATTGCTGGGCGAATTCGACGTGCGCTCAAAGGTAGCCAGGAGGTCGAGCAGGCGGGGTTGTGCACACGATTCGATGTAAGATTTGGGGGGTGTCATGTTCAGTCAGCCGGTTAATACTGTCATGGAGCAAGAAAAGCTTCTTACCGCTCCGCCGGAGACCACCGTCAGCCAAGCCGCCGACCTGATGGCGCGCAGGAAAGTCGGCGCGGTCATGGTCGTCGAACACCAAAGCTTGATCGGGATTTTTACCGAGCGCGACGCCGTATTTCGCGTCATGGCGCAAGGCCGCGATCCGCAGACTACCCGCCTGGCCGAAGTGATGACGACCGCGCCGCAGACCGTCGATCCCGACAAGTCATTCGGGTATGCGCTCCTTTTGATGCACGAGAAGGGCTTCCGCCACATGCCCGTGGTCGAGAATGGCAAACTTATCGGGGTCGTGTCCGCCCGCAATGCGCTGGATCCCGATTTGGAGGAGTTCATATCGGAATCGCAGCGGCGAAAGCAGATTCTCCGCGAGCGGTCGATCGTATAGCCGGGATTTGACCCGCTTGTCGGCCGACGACCCCGCTTGGCCGATTGCAGGCTTTCTGCGTGGTGCCGGTTCCAAGGGTCCCTCGACCCCGGTCGCTGTGCTTCCTGTGCTCGGGACGAACGGGGGTTGAGTGCATGCTCCGGACGAACGGCGGTCGAGTCAAAGTATGCCGCCCCGTTGGGTGAAACGCTGTCCGTATCTCGACTACGCTACGCTCGATACGAACGGTCTTTTTTCAGCAAGTTGTGGGATCAGGCGCAGCGAGGCGTTGATGCGCTCGTGCGCGCAACTCAACCGAGGCGAATCAAAGCCTGCGGCGGGCTAAAGCTCCGCTCGACGGCGACTCCTGCGGGCTGGCGTGCCGAAAATTTGCGGGACAGCGCACCGGCGGTAAGATAGGGGTATGTTGCCATGCCTGCCGCACCAGATCCGTTCCGATCCGCTGCAAGGACGTTGTTCTTAAGAAGAAAGGAAGGGGATTGGATATACAGTTCTGGCTCATCCAGGTGTTCAACGGCGTGTCCTACGGCGCGTTGCTGTTCCTGCTCGCGAGCGGCCTTTCCCTCATTTTCGGGGTCATGCGGATCATCAATCTCTCGCATGGCTCCTACTTCCTCCTGGGCGGGTATGTCGCCCTGTCGGTCATCTGGAGCACCGGATCGTGGGTGCTTGCGCTTCCGGTCGCCGCCCTGGTCGTCGCCGGGGTCGGGCTGGCAATGGAGCGGATCTTTCTGCGGCCCCTGGGGTTCGACCCGCTGCGGCAGGTGCTGCTGACGGTGGGCTTTGCGTTCCTTTTCCAGCAGGCGGCGCTCGATATCTGGGGCGGGGATCCGCTCAACATCGATCCGCCCGAGGTGCTCACCGGGAGCGCGGTCCTGGGCGGGGTGTACTTCCCGATCTACCGCATTTTCATGATCAGCCTCGCCGCGGTAATGGGGCTTCTCCTGTGGCTCGCGATGGAGAAGACGCGCCTGGGAGCGATGGTGCGCGCGGCGGTGGACGATTCGGAGATGGCGCGCGGCGTCGGCATCGACACCTCGCGCATCTCGATGTTGATCTTCGCGTTGGGCGCGTTCCTCGCGGCACTGGGCGGCGCAATCGGCGGCGCCTTCTTCGGCGTCTACCCGGGCCTCGACTTCGAGATCCTGCCGCTCGCCTTCGCCGTGGTGATCATCGGCGGCATGGGCAGCCTCGCCGGCGCCGCGGCGGGAAGTCTGATCGTCGGCCTGGCGGACAATTTCGGCAAGGCGCTGTTTCCCGAGGTTTCGTATTTCACGCTCTACGCGCCCATGGTGCTGATTCTGGCGCTGAAGCCGACGGGTCTCTTTGGAAGGGATTGACACCGCGCCCATGAAAAGCCGGCGCAACATCCTGATCGTGCTCGCGGCCTTGCTGGCACTCGCGATCGTCACGCCGTTTTCGAGCTCCTACGTGATCACTCTCATCACGCACGCGCTGGTGTTCGCGATTCTCGCGATGAGCCTCGATTTGCTGCTCGGCTTCACCGGGCTGCCGTCGCTCGGGCAGGCAGCGTTTCTCGGCATGGGCGCGTACCTGACCGCGATTCTCGCAGCCGACTACGGCTTCGGCCTGGGGTGGAGCTTCTGGGTGGTGATTCTGCTCGGCATACTGCTCGGGGCCGCGACCGCGGCGTTCTTCGGGCTCTTCGCCATTCGCGCGACCGGCGTCTACTTCCTGATGATCACCCTCGCGCTGGGCATGTGCGTGTGGGGGCTCGCCTACCGCTGGAACTCGGTCACCGGCGGCGACAACGGGATCAACCTGCCGCCGCGGCCGGAGTTCGGCATCTCGCTCGCCAACGACGTGACTTTCTTCTACGTCGTGTTCGGGTTCTTTGTGCTCACGCTGGCGACGCTCTACGTGATCGTGCGATCGCCATTCGGCCGCACGCTGGAAGGCATACGCGAGCGCGAGCTGCGGATGCGCATCCTCGGCTACAACACGTGGCTGCACAAGTACATCGCCTACATTATCGCCGGCGCCTTCGGCGGCCTCGCGGGTGTGCTGTGGGCGCAGATGAACGGGTTGGTCAGCCCCGAGGACGTGATCCTCACGACGAGCGTCGACGCGCTGCTGATGGTCGTGCTCGGCGGGCCGGGTACGCTGATCGGCGGGGCGATCGGCGCGCTGGTCGTCACGTTCCTGCGGGACTACCTCAGCACGCTGGTGCACTGGTGGCAGTACGTGCTGGGCGGCGTCTACGTGCTGACGATTCTCTATCTCCCCGGCGGTTTGATCGGGATCCCGGCGCGGATGCGCAACTGGCGCGCGCCGGGGACAGAAAGCGGCAGCTCCATCTCACTGAAGGAGGGCAGACCATGAAAGAGAAACTCACAGGCAGGCTTGGCTGGGCGGCGAGCGTGGCGTGTTTCGCACTCGGAATGGGCGCGGGCGCGCCCACGGCATCTGCGGCCGAGGAGCTGCGCATCGGTTTTCTCGCGCCGCTCACGGGCCCCTTCGCCCAGATCGGCAAGGACATGGCGAACGGCTTCCAGTTGTACCTCGACGAGGCCGGTGGCAACTTCGCCGGCGCCAAGGTAACGTTCATCGTCGAGGACGGCGAGGGCAAGCCGCCGGTCAACGTGCGCAAGGCCGAGAAGCTGATCCGCCAGGACAAGGTGCACATGTTCATCGGCGGGCTGCTCGCGTCCACGGGCTACGCGCTGGCGCCGGTCAGCACGCGGCAGAAGACGGTCTATGTCTCCTCCATCGCCGCCGCGGACGACTTGACGCAGCGCGAGAGCGCCAAGTACCCGTACATGGTGCGCACCGGGTGGACCAGCTCGCAGCCGAGCCACCCGTTCGGCCAGTGGGCGTGCGAGCAGGGCTACAAGAAGATCGTGACGGTCGCCGCCGACTACGCCTTCGGCTACGAGGTCGTGGGCGGGTTCCAGAAGGCGTTCGAGGACTGCGGCGGCAAGGTCATCCAGAAGATGTGGCCGCCGCTCGGGACCAAGGACTTCGGGCCGTTCATCCCGGCGATCAAGAAGGATGCCGACGCGATCTTAACGCTGATGGTCGGGCCGATGGCGCTGCAGTTCCCGAAGCAGCTCGCGGACGCGGGCAACAAGAAGCCGGTGATCGGCGGCGGCACGAGCTACGACGAATACGTGCTGCCCTCGATGGGCGACGAGGTGATCGGGCACGTCTCGGCGCTGCAGTACAGCGCGGCGATCGATACGCCGAAGAACGCGGCGTTCGTGAAGAAGTACCGCAGTAAGTACGGCAAGGTCCCGTCCTACTACTCGGAAAGCAACTACACCACCGCCCAGATGATCCACGAGGTCCTGAAGAAGACTGGCGGCAAGTGGCCGGGCGCGGAGAAGTTCATCAAGATGATGTCGGAGATCCGGATCGACGCGGTGCGCGGCCCGGTGCGCCTGGACGAGATGCGGAACCCGGTCCAGAACATCTACATCAAGAAGGTGGAGAAGAAGAAGATGCACGGCTATCCGCAGGACGAGCTGTGGAACACCGTGATCAAGACCTACCCTGCGGTGGGCCAGTTCTGGAAATACGGCAAGGCCGATTTCCTGAAGCAGCCGGTCTACAGCCGCGACTATCCGCCGTGCAAGCACTGCGAATGACCGGCGGCCATATGCCCTCGCCCCCTCAGGGGGAGAGGGCCAGGGTGGGGGGGCGGGAAAACCCGTGACCGCGCCGGTGCTCGAGCTTAAGGGCCTGTCGAAGAGCTTCGGCGGGCTCCACGCCGTGCAGGGCGTGAGCCTCCAGGTGCTGCCCGGCGATCGCAAGGCGATCATCGGCCCGAACGGTGCGGGCAAGACGACGCTGTTCAACGTCGTCACCGGCGTCCTGCGGGCGACCTCGGGAGAGGTGCGGCTGTTCGGCGAGGACATCACCGGCTGGGCGCCCCACCGGCGCACGGCTGCGGGCATGGCCCGCACCTTCCAGATCACCAGCCTCTTTCCCGGGCTGACCGTGCTGGACAACGTGCTGCTCGCGATCGGCGGCGTGCGCAAGATGAAGTTCGTGATGTGGCGCTTCCTGTCCTCCTACCGCGATCTCTACGAGAAGGCGCGCGGGCTGCTGGAGAAGGCCGGCTACTGGGACCGCCGGGACCTCGAGGTGCGCAACCTCTCGCACGGCGAGCAGCGCCAGATCGAGATCATCCTCGGCCTGGCGAGCGATCCGAAGATCCTGCTGCTGGACGAGCCGGCAGCGGGGCTCGCCTCCGGCGAGTCGCGCGAGATGGCGGAGTTTCTCAAGCGGCTCGACCCCAGCCTCGCCATTCTCCTGATCGAGCACGACATGGACGTCGTGTTCGACATCGCGGAGCACATCTCCGTGCTGCATTTCGGGGAGCTGGTGGAGGAGGGACCGGCGGAGAAGATCCGCCGTAGCGACCGGGTCCAGCAGATCTATCTCGGGACCGGCTGAGCCATGGCGATCCTGGAAGTCGAGGATATCCACACCTACTACGGCGACGCCTACGTGCTTCAGGGGTTGTCGCTCACGCTCGAGCAGGGGCAGATCGTGGGGCTGCTCGGACGCAACGGCGTGGGCAAGACGACGCTCGTCAATTCGATCGTCGGCTTCAATCCCCCGCGCCGGGGCAGGATCCTCTTCAAGGGCGCGGACATCACGCACGTGTCCTCGTTCGAGACGGTGCGCGGCGGAATGGGGCTCGTGCCGCAGGGCCGCCGCGTTTTTCCCACGCTGACCGTCGAGGAAAACCTCAAGGTGGCCGAATGCGGCGGCGGCCGCCACGGCTGGAATCTGGAGCGGGTCGACGCGCTGTTCCCGCGCCTGAAGGAACGGCGCGCGCAGCGCGCCAAGACCCTCTCGGGCGGCGAGCAGCAGATGCTCGCCATCGGCCGCGGGCTGATGACCAACCCGGACTGCCTGATCATGGACGAGCCGTCCGAGGGGCTCGCGCCGATTGTCATCCAAGGCGTGTGGGAGGCGATTGCAAAGCTCAAGAAGGAAGGGCTCTCGATCCTGCTGGTCGAGCAGAACGCAAACCTCGCGCTGAAGCTCGTCGATTACGTGCACGTCATGAGCAAGGGACGGGTCGTCTACTCCGCGGGGCCGGACGAATTGCGGGCGAATGAGGAGGTGAAGTCCAATTATCTGGGAATCTAACGACCGGTGTCCGGTGACCGGTGTCGAGAGGCGAAAAAAGCCCGGCGAGTGCGCCGGACTTTGCAAAAACAAGTTGGAACGGCACTAGCGCAGCGAGGCGTTGATGCGCTCGAGCGCGACGGAACCCGGGCACAGTTCGCGCACGTCGAGCTTGTTGAGTGGGGTCTCGACGGTGTCGAGATACTCGTGCAGATCGCGCGCGCGGGGGTTGACGTAGAGCAGCCCGGTCACCACTTCGCCGGCGGCGGCATGCTTTGCCAGGTAATGGGTGGCCTTGACGCGGTCGGTCGGGTCGTAGTCCGCGGCGAGCTTGCGCAGCCTCAGAACCGAGCCGTCGTGCTGTGCGACGTCGATCAGCTCGCCCGGGGCGTAGTCGGCGGTGATTTCCTCGCGGCCTTCGATGAAGTCGAGGCGGTTCACCGCTTCGTTATGCTGCCGCACGTACTCGTAGCTCTTGGTCGAGCCGGGATGGTTGTTGAAGGCGACGCACGGCGAGATGACGTCGATGAACGCTGCGCCCTTGTGCTCGATGGCCGCCTTGATGAGCGGCACCAGTTGCTTCTTGTCACCGGAGAAGCTGCGCGCGATGAACGTGGCGCCGAGCAGCAGCGCCATGCCGATCATGTCGAGCGGCTCGTCGGTGTTGGCGACGCCGCGCTTGGATTTCGAGCCTTTATCGGCGGTCGCGGAGAACTGCCCTTTGGTAAGTCCGTAGACGCCGTTGTTCTCGACGATGTAGACCATGTTCACGCCGCGGCGCATGCAGTGCGCGAACTGGCCGAGCCCGATCGAAGCGGAGTCGCCGTCCCCGGAGACGCCCAGGTAAAGAAGATCGCGGTTGGCGAGGTTGGCGCCGGTCAGCACCGAGGGCATGCGTCCGTGCACGCTGTTGAAGCCGTGCGAATTCCCCAGGAAATAGTCGGGCGTTTTCGAGCTGCAGCCGATGCCCGAAAGCTTGGCCACACGGTGCGGCTCGATATCGAGCTCCCAGCACGCCTGCACGATGGCTGCGGAAATGGAATCATGGCCGCAGCCGGCGCACAGCGTTGAAATCTTGCCTTCGTAGTCGCGGCGCGTGTAGCCGACCTTGTTTCTGGTCAGCGTCGGATGATGCAGCCTTGGTTTTTCAAGATAAGTCATGCTTCAGTCGTCAGTTGCCAGTTGTCAGTGGTCAGTTGTTGTCAGTCGTCACTCGTGAGCCGTCAGTTATCAGTTGTCAGTCGTCAGTCCTTAATCCTGAACTCTAAACTCTGAACAGTTGTATCACGCTCCCACCTTCTTCAGTGGCACCACGGTGCGCGCCGCGGCGTGCTGCGCGATCTGGTCGACAATGAAGCGCGCGGTGATCGGCGTGCCGTCATAGTGCAGCACGGACAGCAACCGCGTCGGGTTCACCTTGCCTTCATTGACGAGCAGCGTCTTCAACTGCGCATCGCGGTTCTGTTCGACCACAAACACCCACGGATGTGCGCCAACGAAGTCGTTGATCTCCTCCTGGAACGGAAAGGCGCGCACCCTGAGCGCGTTGATGTGAATGCCGCGCGCGGCCAGCACGTCGAGCGCCTCCTGCATCGCGGGGCTGGTCGACCCGTAGAAGATCGCCCCGAAGCGCGCCGGCTTCGCGGCGGGGTAGAGCAGCGGTTTGGGCACGAGCTGCTTTGCGGTCTCGAACTTGCGCAGGAGGCGCTGCATGTTGTCTACGTAATCGGGGCCGGCCTCGCTGTAGCGCGCGTAGCGGTCCTTGGTGGTGCCGCGCGTGAAGTAGGCCCCGCGCGCCGGGTGCGTCCCCGGCAGCGTGCGATAGGCAATGCCGTCGCCGTCGACGTCGAGGTAGCGGCCGAAATCCCTTCCCGATTCCAGGTCTCGATAGCTCATCACCTTGCCGCGATCGTAGCCGCGCGTGTCGTCCCACTGGAACGCGTCGGTGAGCCGCGAGTTCATGCCGATGTCGAGATCGCTCATCACGAACACCGGCGTCTGCAGCCGCTCGGCGAGATCGAAAGCTTGCGCCGCGAATTCGAAGCACTCGGTCGGATCTTCCGGGAACAGCAGGACATGCTTGGTGTCGCCATGCGAGGCGTAGGCGCAGGACAGCAGGTCCGACTGCTGGGTGCGGGTCGGCATGCCGGTCGAAGGCCCGCCGCGCTGCACGTCGATAATGACCACCGGGATTTCGGCGAAGTAGGCAAGGCCGATGAATTCGCTCATGAGCGAGATGCCCGGGCCGGAGGTCGCGGTAAATGCCCGCGCGCCGTTCCAGCCGGCGCCGATGGCGATGCCGATGGAGGCGAGTTCGTCTTCGGCCTGGATGACGGCATAGCGGCGCTTGCCGGCCGCGGGGTCCATGCGCAGTTTCTGGCAGTGCCTGATGAACGCTTCGGCAAGCGAGGAGGAAGGCGTGATCGGGTACCACGCGCACACCGCGGCCCCGCCGTAAACCGCGCCGAGGGCGGTCGCGCTGTTGCCGTCCACGAAGATCTTGTTGCCGACGTTGTTCGCGCGCTTGACCTTGAGCCCGATCGGGCAGGAAAACTGCCGGTGCGCGTAATCTCGCCCGAGCCGCAGGGCTTTGATGTTCGACTGCAGCAGCGCTTCCTTGCCCCGGTACTGCTCGGAGAAGAGTTTCTCGATCTCGTTGGGATCGATGTCGAGCAGCGCCGAGAGCGCGCCGACGTAGATGATGTTCTTGAAGAGCTGGCGCTGCCGCGGATCACCATAGGTCGCGTTGCAGATCTCGGTGAGCGGCATGCCGATGACGTTCACGTCGTCACGGAATCTGGATCGCGGCAGCGGCTTGGAATTGTCATGGAAAAGATAGCCGCCCGGCTCGATTTCCTTCATGTCGGCGTCCCACGTCTGCGGGTTCATCGCGACCATGAGGTCCACTCCGCCGCGCCGCCCGAGGTAGCCGTTTTCGTTGACGCGCACTTCGTACCAGGTTGGCAGTCCCTGGATGTTGGACGGGAAGATATTGCGCGGGGAGACGGGCACGCCCATCCTGAGGATCGAGCGCGCGAAGAGTTCGTTCGCGCTCGCGGAACCCGAGCCGTTTACGTTGGCGAACTTGACGACGAAATCGTTGACAGCCTCGACCCGCTTAACCATGGCTGCCTCTCATTGAGACAGAGATCACGACGAACCCTTCACAGCTTGTTCCAATGTCGGTCAATAAAAGTTTGTCACACGTAAGCCCGGCAAACTCTTATGCCGCTTTCCTTTGTGGCTTGTTGCGGCAGGCAGGCCCGGCGTAGGCCATTTCGACGAGGAATTTCTGCATGTCCCAGGCGCCGGTCGGACAGCGCTCGGCGCACAGCCCGCAGTGCAGGCACACATCTTCGTCCTTGGCCATGACGCGGCCGGTCATCTTCAGCGGCTCCGACACGTAGAGGTCCTGCGTGAGATTCAGCGACGGGGCGTTGAGCCGGGCGCGCAGCTCCTGCTCCTCGCCGTTCCGGGTGAAGGTGATGCAGTCCATCGGGCAGATGTCGACGCAGGCATCGCACTCGATGCAGAGCCTCCCGGTGAACACCGTCTGAACATCGCAATTGAGGCACCGCTGCGCCTCGGCAAATGCGGTCTTGGGATCGAAGCCGAGCTCGACCTCGACTTTGATGTCCTTCAACGTGATCTTCTTGTCCTGCCACGGCACCTTGTAGCGGAGTTCGGTCGAGATCTGGTTGTCGTAGCTCCATTCATGGATGCCCATCTTCTGCGAGATGAGCGTCACGCCGGGCGCCGGGCGCTCGCGCATGTCCTCGCCATTCAGTATTTTGTCGATCGAGATTGCCGCGTCGTGGCCGTGCGCCACGGCCCAGATGATGTTCTTGGGGCCAAACGCCGCGTCGCCGCCGAAGAACACCCGGGGATGCGTGGACTGCATGGTGAGCTTGTCCACAACCGGCATGCTCCGCTTGTCGAATTCGATGCCGATGTCGCGCTCGATCCAGGGGAAGGCGTTCTCCTGCCCGATCGCCACCAGCACGTCGTCGCACTCGAAAAACTGGTCAGGCTCACCGGTCGGCACCAGGTTGCGGCGGCCCTTCTCATCGTAGATCGCTTTGACTTTCTCGAAGGTCATCCCGGTCAACCTGCCGTTCTCGTGCCTGCATTCCCTGGGCACGAGGTAGTTCAGGATGGGAATTCCCTCGTGGATCGCGTCCTCTTTTTCCCACGGCGAAGCTTTCATTTCCTCAAAGCCGCTGCGCACGATAACTTTGACATCTTCGCCGCCGAGGCGTTTGGATGACCGGCAGCAGTCCATCGCGGTGTTGCCTCCGCCCAGCACGATGACGCGCTTGCCGATCTTGCTGACGTGACCGAAGGAGACACTGGAGAGCCAGTCGATGCCGATGTGGATGTTGGCCGCCGCTTCCTTGCGGCCCGGAATCTCAAGGTCGCGCCCGCGCGGCGCGCCTGAGCCGACGAAAATCGCATCGTAACCTTCCGCCAGGAGCTGCTTCAGGCTCTCGACCTTCACGCCGCCCTTGAACGCGGCGCCGAGACCCAGGATGTATCCGACCTCCTCGTCGATGACTTCGAGCGGCAGGCGGAAACGCGGAATCTGCGACCAGATCATGCCGCCGGCGCGCGGGTCCTGGTCGAATATCGTGACGGAATAGCCGATCGGCGCGAGATCGCGCGCCACGGTCAGCGATGCGGGCCCCGCTCCGACGCAGGCGATGCGCTTGCCGTTCTTCTGCCCTGCGGGTTTCGGCATGCGCGCCTTGATGTCGTCGCCCTTGAAGTCGGCCGCGACGCGCTTCAGGCGGCAGATCGCCACCGGTTCCGGACGCGGGGACTCTGCGGTCTGCGAGGGCCTGCGCATCTCGATGTTGCCTTCTTCGACGCGCACGCGGCGGCACGCCGGCTCACACGGACGGTCGCACGTGCGCCCGAGGATGCCCGGGAAAACGTTCGATTTCCAGTTGACCATGTAGGCGTCGCTGTAGCGGCCCGCCGCGATCAGCCGGATGTATTCTGGTACAGGGGTGTGGGCGGGGCACGCCCACTGGCAGTCCACGACCTTGTGGAAGTAGCCAGGCTCTTGAATATCGGTAGGTTTCAAATCGCTTCTCCGTTAGGCCGGGGCGTTCTTCCCTGCTCGGCTGCACCGGATAGCGATACAAACGCCTGAGGCAAAAAACGGTTTAATAACGCCAGGATTGATACTTATATTACGCCGATGTTGCGACGCTGCAAAGCCTGATATTTCAAGCACTAACCTTGGATTCCAGTAGGGTTTTTCTGGCCGCTCGTGGGGTCGGCGGGGCCGGCCGATCAGTAATCGACCCCTGCACGACTCCTGCCGCGACGGACGCGGTTTCAGAAAGCGTCCGGCTCGGGCGCCCGGTATGCCGATGTTGGTCGCGCCGGCGCCCATTTCAAGTATCGTGCGATGTTCTAAACGATGGCGCTTGCGTTAATCCACCTTCGCACGGGATTTTCTGACGAGCGTTCCCCATTTTGACTTTTCCTTTTCGAGGAACGCAACGAACGCTGCAGGTGTGGGTGAGACGACCGGCTCGATCGTCTGGATGCTCAACTGCACACGATTCAATCAGCCGCTGGCGCCCAAGTAGGTCTAAAATGATCGAGTACGTTACACGAAGGCCAGATATGAAACCAAAGATCACCGCGGCGTGGGAACAACTCGGAACTGTCCAAGGCACGCGTTATGACTTGTCGAGGTGGAACGAGGACCGCTCGACGCTCTGGGTTACGCTATGGTGTGACCAACTGAAGCGCGTGAAGCGCGGCGTCTACCGCTATATCCTGTGCGAGGATAAGAACTTTGAGCGTAATGCAGGTGCGCGCCACCAAGCCAACGTCCGTGAGGCCATCGAGCGCGGCGTGCCCATGCGTGGGTTTCTGGTGTGGCCCAGCAAGGCGCTGAGCGCTCAGGGCAACCGCGGCATCGAGGATGTGGACGCGGCGCGGCAATACGCGGTCGAAGTGGAGAGCCGCGACGGCAATCTCGTCGTAGCGCTGGCGAAGGGACTTTAGTAACACATACACTCCCCGCATGCGGCGCGTGCCGCCCGCCCGACGGTTACGACACGTCGCCGTGGGACGTCTTCGCCACCTCCGGAAGCTGATCCGGATTTTCAACGGGCTGCGGATTATTTTGCTCTAGCTTGCGCAGCCGTTTTTCCTCTTTTTTTCTCTTCTTCGCTAGTTCTCTCTGACGCTTCTCATACTGATAATTGGGTTTTGCCAATGTGCAATCCTTTTAGTGGGTGTTCCTGATCATGCCTTCTGCGTTCAGGCCTTTGTATTCCGGAGGATTCGCACTTCGTTTTTCACGGTCTTGGGCGAAATTGGCTCAGGCTTGGCCTCCAATGCTTCGGCATCAATCTTGTCGTATAGCACGCTCCCCAATTGAGAGCAAGCGCGGACTTCGCGGGTCAGGGGATTACGTCGTGGGCGGCAATTGCCGTTCCGCGATCGGTGCCACGAAGAACACCGTGGAGCGCTCAGTGTTTAGGGCTGTTCCGGGCGCTGCCGCGGGATTGCGTCGTAATCTCGTGAGGCATGGTCAGCGCGACAGGATCGCTCGCCGGAAAGGTTTGTTCCAGGGCGTCGTCAAGCAGATGTTCAACTCGAGTGGAGTTTTCGTCGGATTGCCGATCGGGCTTGGCGAGAGAACGGCGTCGCCTATAACGCACATGTGTCTGTTTCATATGTAAAGGTCCTTGCGATTGGCCCACTGGGATCTTTGGTTGCGACAACCCGGATCCAACCCTGGTTCCCCGATCTACTCTTGGATCTCGGCGCCCGATCGGCCACCGCTCCCTGCACAACCGTTCGTTGCGGCACGTGTTGAACGCGTTCCCGAACAGTGCCCGTTCAATGCGCGGCGGGTTTCTTCGGCATGTAGAGATCGGTGATCGACCCTTCCGCGATTTCGGCGGCGAAGAAGACGGTTTCGGAAAGCGTCGGATGCGGGTGGATGGTGAGGCCGATGTCGGCCGCGTCCGCTCCCATCTCGAGCGCGAGCACGGTTTCGGCGACGAGTTCGCCGGCGTTGACGCCGACCATCGCCGCGCCCAGCAGGCGGTGGCTGTTCTTGTCAAAAAGGAGTTTCGTCATGCCGTCGTCCCGTCCGGTTGCAAGCGCGCGCCCGCTCGCCGCCCACGGGAACAGCGCTTTTTCATATTCGATGCCTTCGGCCTGGGCCTGGGTTTCGGTGAGCCCCATCCATGCAATCTCCGGATCGGTGTAGGCGACCGAGGGGATCGCGCGCGCATCGAAATAGGCCTTGTGCCCGGCGATGACTTCCGCCGCGGTCTTGCCTTCGTGGGTGGCCTTGTGCGCGAGCATGGGCTCGCCGCAGATGTCGCCGACAGCGTAGATGTGCGGCACGTTGGTTCGCAGTTGCTTGTCCACTGGAATGTATCCGCGCTCGTTGACATTGACGCCCGCGGCCTCGGCCCTGATCTCGCGCCCGTTGGGGCGGCGGCCCACCGCCATCAGGATGAAGTCGAAAACTTCCGCCTTCGGCGCGTTTTCGCCTTCATAAATAACCCTCAGCCCGTTCGGCTGGGGTTCGATCCTCGCGACTTTGGTTTTCAGCAGGATCTTCTCGTAGCGTTTTTCGATCCGTTTGTGGAGGACCCTGACCACATCCGTGTCAGCGCCGGGGATGAGCGAATCCATCAACTCCACGACGCTGATCCTGCTGCCCAGCGCGTCGTAAACGGCGGCCATCTCCAAGCCGATGATGCCTCCGCCGACTACCAGCAGGCGCTTCGGTACTTCCGGGAGTTCCAGCGCGCCGGTGGAATCGAAGATGCGCTTGTCCTCGTAGGGAAAACCCGGAATGCGTGCGACACTCGAGCCCGCTGCAATGACGCAATGGTCGAAGGCGATGGTCTTTGCGCCTTCCGGGCTCTGGACTTTGATGGTGTGGGACGAGGTGAATTCACCTTTGCCTACGACCACCTGAACCTTGCGCTGCCTGGCGAGCCCGGCCAGGCCGCGCGTCAGTTTTCCGATCACGCCGGCTTTCCACCCGCGCAGCTTCGCGATGTCGATCCTCGGTTTTCCGAAATCGATGCCGGCATCACCCGCCTCCTCCGCCTCGGTGATGACCCTGGCGATGTGGAGCAGCGCTTTCGACGGGATGCAGCCGACGTTCAGGCACACGCCGCCCAGGGTCGGATAACGCTCGATCAGCACGACCTTCTTGCCGAGGTCGGCTGCGCGGAATGCCGCGGTATAGCCGCCGGGCCCGGCGCCAAGCACCGCGACTTCGGCTTGAATGTCAGCGCCTTGCGTGAGAGGCGAGAGGCGGGAGGCGGGCGGCGTGGCGAGCCCCCCTTCAGTGCCTCCTGCAGCAACGGGGGGCGCCGCCGGCGCCCTCGCAGCCGGTTGGGCCGCAGGCGCCGACGGCGCTCTTGGCTCTACGCGCGCTTTGTCTGCTTCAAGCGTGAGGATGAGAGTGCCTTCGGAGACCTTGTCGCCCAACTTGACCTTGAGTTCCTTCACCAGGCCGGCGGCAGGCGAGGGCACCTCCAGTGTCGCCTTGTCGGATTCAAGCGTGATGAGCGAGTCTTCGTTGTTGATCGAATCGCCAGGGTTCACCAGAACTTCGATAACCGGCACGTTCTCGAAATCGCCGATGTCGGGGACCCTGACTTCAATGAGGCTCATGCAAAACCCGTAATGGGTGATGGGTGACGAGTGACGAGTGATGAGTGATGAGTGATGAGTGATGAGTTTTTCCCATTCCCCATTTCCCATTCCCCATTACCGGTCACGATTCACTGCCTTATGTGTCCGTCGCCGATGACTATGTACTTGAGGGACGTCAGTCCTTCGAGCCCCACCGGACCGCGCGCGTGCAGCTTGTCGGTCGAGATGCCGATCTCCGCGCCGAGCCCGTATTCATAGCCGTCGGCGAAGCGGGTCGAGGCATTCACCATTACCGAGCTTGAATCGACTTCGGCAAGGAACCGCCGCGCCCGCGTGATGTCCTCGGTCACGATAGCATCGGTGTGCTGCGAGCCGTAGGTCGCGATGTGCTCGATCGCCTCATCGAGTCCGTCCACCACGCGCACCGACAGGATCGCGGCGAGGTACTCGGTGTACCAGTCTTCCTCCGTCGCGGGCATCATCTGCGGCACGATGTTGCGCGCGGCCTCGTCGCCCCGCAGATCGACCCCCTTTTCGAGGTAGATCCTGCAAAGCGGCGGCAGAATCCTGTCCGCAATGCCGCGCGCAACGAGCAGCGTTTCCATCGTGTTGCAGGTGCCGAGCCGCTGGGTCTTGGCGTTGTCCGCGATACGAATCGCCTTGTCAAAGTCCGCTTTGTCGTCGATGTAGACGTGGCAGACGCCGTGCAGATGCTTGATCATGGGGATGCGCGATTCGCGCATCAGGCGCTCGATGAGACTCTTGCCGCCGCGCGGCACGATGACATCCACATAGTCCTGCATCGTGATGAGCTCGCCCACCGCCGCGCGGTCGGTGGTTTCGATCACCTGCACCACCGTTTCAGGCAGCCCCACGGCCTTCAATCCCTCGTGCACGCAGGCCGCGATCGCCTGATTGGAGTGAATGGCTTCCGAGCCGCCGCGAAGAATTGCGGCGTTGCCGGACTTGACGCATAGCCCGGCCGCGTCGGCAGTCACGTTGGGCCGCGACTCGTAGATGGTGCCCACCACGCCCAAAGGCACGCGCATCTGTCCCACCTGGATGCCGGACGGGCGGTACTTGAGACCGATGACTTCACCGACGGGATCGGGCAGTTGTGCTATCTGCACCAGCCCGTCCGCCATGGATTCGATGGTCTTGGTGGTGAGCATGAGCCGGTCGATTGCCGCGTCGTCGAGCTTCTTCCCGCGCGCCGCCTTGACATCGCGCGCGTTGGCCTCGAGCAGCCCCCTGGCGGTGCGCTCGATAGCCTGCGCCATTGCGGTGAGCGCCCTGTTCTTGGTGCTGGTGTCGGCCTTGGCGATGAGGCGCGAAGCGGCGCGGGCCTGCTTACCCACGCCGACCATGTAGGTTTGAACGTCCATGGAACGATTCTATCAGTTGGCCCGCGGGAAGGGCAGCAACAAGCCCCGCGTTATTGAGCCTCGTGCGAATGGGTGACAACCCATGTGCACCACAAATCTCTCCTCCATCCCTCTCTCCCCTCCCTCATCCCTGACCCTTCTCCCTCCGGGAGAAGGGTCAGGGATGAGGGAGGGGAGAGAGGAAGCTCGAGCCTCCCTTCTCCCTCCGGGAGAAGGGTCGGGGATGAGGGACCGAGAGGGGCGGGGGGTGAGCCGGGAATTCTCGGACACGCCTGCGCGTGTCCGTGCCGGCGAACGCCCGAAGCGTCTCGCTTCGGGCCGGAACGGGCTGAGCGGGGGCAAGGATTGTCACGACGCTCAGTAGAAAAGGGGCGGCTGGTTCGCTGCGACCTTGTCATGGCCGGCCGTTGTCATCCTTCTTGCCGCCACGGCGGGCGCGCTGCGGGCGAAGCGCAGCGCCAACTGCAGCAGTTCGTCCCATACATCGCCTTTGACAAGCCCCTTGATCATGCGGTCGATCGCCGCGGCGTGCCGCAGGGCCTCGGTGACCTGCGCGAGCGAAAACCGCTTCACGTTCTGCTGCATGAGGTTCTGGTGCGCGGCGCCCCAGAGCTTCGCCTCGCGCCAGAGCATGGTGAGCGGCTTGCCTGAGGACATGCCGGTGACGACTTTGCCGATGGCGCGAATTTCCTCGCACATCGCCCACAGCACCAGCGGCGGCGCGGTGCCTTCGCCCCTCAATCCGTCTATCATCCGTGCGAGACGCAGCGCCTCGCCTTCGAGCAACGCTTCGCCGAGGTTGAAAACGTCGTAGCGCGCGACATCGAGCACCGCCTCGCGCACCTGCTCGAACGCGATCCGCCCGGCGGGGAACACCATGGCGAGCTTCTGCACTTCCTGGTAGGCGGCCATGAGATTGCCCTCGACGCGGTTGGCGACGAAGTCGAGCGTCTCGGCGTCTGCTTGCTGACCCTGCCCCTTGAGCCTGCCGGCGATCCACTGCGGCAGCGCCTTGCGCGGCACGACCTTCGCCTCGACCATGACGCCGGCGCGGTCGAGCGCTCCGAACCAGCCGGCTTTCTGCGCGCGCCAGTCCAGGTCGGGCAGGCAGACGAGCGTAATCGTGTCGGCCGGCAACGCTTCGCAGTACGCTTGCAGCGCTTCGCTGCCTTCGGCGCCGGGCTTGCCGGTGGGAATGCGCAACTCCAGGAGCTTCTTTGAGGCGAACAGCGATTGCGAGTTGCCGGCTATCGCAAGCTGGCGCCACTTGAACCCGGAATCGGCGGTGAGGATTTCACGCTCGGCATAGCCTTCGCCGCGCGATTTGGCGCGGATGCGGTCGCTCGCCTCGAGCGTGAGCAGCGGCTCGCTCCCGAACACGGTGTAAAGAGGCTTCAATTCGCGCGCGAGGTGTTGCTGGAGCTGCTCGGTCGTTATTCGCATTGCCCCGTGAATGGTGAACGGCGAATAGTGAATAATATATGGTGAACGGTGAACGGTGAACGGTAAATGGTGAAAAAGCGCTGTTTGCGGCCAAAAGCGGGTTACTGTTCACCATTCACTGTTCACCGTTCACGATTTACCTGCCGGGGAGCCGGACTGCCTGCAGCCGGCGCACGAGTTGCTGCACGGCGTCGGTCTGCATGTCGCGGTAGAGCAGCGCTTCCTCAGATTCCTTGGCCAGCGCTTCCACGTCGCTGTAGGAGAGCTCCCGGCGCAGCACGATCTCGCTCGGCGCAATGTATTCGATGGCGCTCTTGCCGTCAGTGAGGCGGTAGGAAACGCGGTAGCGCAGCTCGAACTCGCGCACGCGCCCCCCGCCGGAAAGCGCGAGAATCTGTTTCTCGCGCGCCTCGCTCAAGATCTGCAGCATCACCTGAGCTTCGCCCGGCTTGTCGGCGATCCGCGTCTGCGTGCCCGCCGTAATCGCGCGCTTCAACTGGGTTACCAGCGGGGAAGTGCCCGCCTGCAAATAGATGCTGTCGAAAGGCAGCGTTACCGCGCCGCGCAGCTTGAAGCCGCAGGACGCGAGGACCAGCATCGTGAACAACACCAAGCCGCGTCGAATATTGACCATGGTCATGGTTGTGCAGCAAATGATGAATGATGAATGATCAATGATGAATGAAGGGAAGCGGCTTCGCCAGTAAGGCTAACACCGTTTGTCTTATTCATCATTCCGCATTCCGCGTTCATCATTAGACTACAACGTTCACCAGCCGCCCCGGCACCAGCACCACTTTCTTGACCGGCTGGCCGTCGACGAATTTCCGCACGTTGGCGTTGGCGAGCACGATTTGCTCGATCGTGGCACGATCGGCCTCGCGCGGCACCCGCACGTCGCCGCGTTTTTTCCCGTTGACCTGGACCACAAGCTCGATCTCGTCCTCGATCAGCGCCGCCGGGTCGGCTTCAGGCCATGGCGCGGTGAGGATGTCCTCGCCGAACTTGAGTTCCCGCCACAAGTGATGAGAAACATGCGGCGTGATCGGGGAGAGTAGCCGCAGAAGTATCGAGAGACCTTCTTTAACAACGTCATCTTGCACGCCCAACAGCCGATCCAGCGCATTCAGTATTTTCATCGTTGCTGAGGCTACCGTGTTGAATTGGTGCTTACCAATGTCATAGTTCGCCTGCTTGAGCACTGAATGAATTTCGAAGCGCGTGCTCCTCTGCAGGCCGGGGGCGATCGCGGGGCCCCCGCCATTCTTGTATCCCACACAGTAGCCCCACAGCCGCCGCAAAAAACGCGCTGCGCCCTCCACCCCACTGTCCGACCACTCGAGCGTCTGCTCGGGGGGCGAGGTGAACATCATGAAAAACCGCGCGATATCGGCGCCGTAATGATCGATCAGCTCCTGCGGATCCACGCCGTTGTTCTTCGATTTCGACATGGTACCGATTCCGCCGAATTCCACCGGCTGGCCGTCCGACTTCAGTACGGCGCCGATCCGATTACCCTTGTCGTCCACCTTGATGTCAACGTCGGCCGGGTTGAAATAGGTAACGCGCGTTGTCGGCGGAAAACCTGTAAGGGAAAGAGTCCCGGTGCCGGGTGTAATCGTTACGTTTCTATTTTCCAGTTTGGTTGGAGCAACGCTAGGAGGAGTGGTCCCGTCAGCATTCGGCGTCGCCGGCTTGCGGAAATAGATTTCATTGAGCACCATGCCCTGCGTGAGCAGATTGGTGAAGGGTTCGCCGATCTTGACGAGCCCCAGGTCGCGCATGACCTTGGTCCAGAAGCGCGAGTAAAGCAGGTGCAGGATCGCGTGCTCGATGCCGCCGACGTATTGGTGGACCGGCAACCAGTACCGTACGCGATCGTCGACCATTGCGTTGCGCTGATCGGCGCAGGCGTAACGGATGTAGTACCAGGACGAATCGACGAAGGTGTCCATGGTGTCGGTCTCGCGCCGCGCCGG
>MERG01000329.1:0-16516 GCA_001771985.1 Betaproteobacteria bacterium RIFCSPLOWO2_12_FULL_62_13
CAGGGGCGGTTTGCAGTCGGCTGCAGGCCGGCGATAGCTCAGTTCGAAGGAGGAACGTTAATGAGAGGCATGTATTGGGAAGAGTGGGAGGTCGGCGCCGAATTCGAGAGTCCGGCGCGCACCGTCACCGAGGCCGACATCGTCGCGTTTGCGGGATTGTCGGGCGACTACAATCCGCTGCACATCAACGAGGAGTATTGCAAACAGACCGTCTTCGGCGGGCGGATTGCGCACGGGCCGCTCGTTTACGCCATCGCGGCGGGGCTCTTGTTCCAACTTCATTTGTATGACGATACGCTCATCGCTTTTCTGGGATTCGAACATCTGAAGTTCACCAAACCCGTCAGACCGGGCGATACGATTCATGCCCGCATCAAGGTGCTGGAGAAGCGCGAGACCTCGCATCCGGATCGCGGCGTGATGAAGCGACAACTTCAAGTGTTAAACCAGCGGGATGAAGTGGTGCAGGAGGGACTTCAGGCTTTTCTATTGAAGCGAAAGCCAACCTGACCGCTGCTCGCCAAGCCGAAAAGAATGGAAGCTTCGTGGAAAAGGCGCGCTGGACACGTTACAGAGCGCAAGGCGGTTGAAACGCTGACTTGATGGCAAAGGGCGACTCCTATGGAGAATATATCTGCGATCGCTAAATTTCGCGACTTACTTTCTTGCCCGCGTTTCATCGCGGCCCTCGGCGTGTGGGATCCATTCACCGCGCGTGTTGCCGAATCGCTCGGGGTTGAGTGTGTACATATTGGGGGTTATCAATTGGCTGTTAGCCATGTTGTCCCCGAACCGTTATTGAGCCTTACCGAAATTGCTAGGACTTGCCGCTATGTTACAACTGCTGTGCGCATTCCTGTTGTGGTGGATGCTGGCGCCGGTTTTGGAGAGCCTCTGCATGTAATGCGCACAGTGAAAGAAATCGAGCGGTCCGGTGTTGCGGGCATCCAATTAGAAGACCAGATCTATCCTAAACGCGTCCATTATCACAAGGGAATTGAGCACGTCATATCCGAAGAAGAAATGGTGCACAAAATCAAGGCTGCCGTGACCGCACGAAGCAATCCGGACTTCGTTATTATTGCGCGGACGGATGCAATGGCGACGAGTGGCTTTGCCGAAGGTGTCAAGCGGGCTAATCTCTTTCTCGAAGCCGGCGCCGACATGGCCATGATTTTTCCAAACTCAATTGAAGAAGCCCGTCGAGCGCCGCGTGAAATCAAAGGGCTCGTATGCACCGTGAACGGCGAAGGCAATAGGCTCGGACGCCCTGTTTTCTCCGTGAGAGAATATGAGGACATGGGATATAAGTTGGCTACATATCCGACTGCACTACTTTGTCCAGTGATGCAGGAAATGAAGCGTATTATCGGTCATCTCAAATGTCATGGGACAAGCGGCTTACCCCAAAACAAGATGATCAGTTGGCGAAAAGAATGCGAAGACCTGATTGGATTAGACGAGTATTACAGGATAGAAAGCGACACTGTGGAGCACCCAACCAAGTAGCCCGGCATGTCCTGCTTCGGCACTACGAATTCCGCTGCATACATTGCTCCGCGATACTCAGCCTCACCCATACCATGTTCCACGGCTCTGACAATCGCCGCGCGGCCCGCTTCCCGCAGCAAGGCAGCTCCTAATGGAAAAATTGGTCTATGTCTAAGAACTGAACCTGAGTCGCGCGCGAAGCGAGCAGAATTAGTAATACTACTAAGCCGCTGCGTTGAGGATCTCCAGCACTTGCTCGGGGACGCCGATCTTGCGGGGATTCACATGAAGCCAAGTGTCGCGCATCGTGTTGGCCGCGATTACGCCAAACTGCTCGCGCCTTACCCCAACTTCGGCAAGACGACTGGGCAGACCGAGATCAGCGACAAACGCCGCGACGACATCGGCGGCATCCTTGCCCGGATGCCCCATCGCCTCGGCGACCAACCGCTGACGGTCGGCATTCGCCGGTCGGTTGTAGCGCAGCACGTGCGGTAGCATTATGCACGAGGTGTATCCGTGGGGGACGTTACACGTCCCGCCAAGGACATGTCCGATCGCATGACTTACCCCCATCTTAACCCCGCCCTGACGTCCAGCCATTGCCAGCCAAGTGGCGAACTGACAATCGAGACGCGCCGCGAGGTCGTCTGGATTCCGCTTAACCCGGGGTAGGGCCTGGCTGAGCAGCCTGAGCGCATGCAGGAAGCTCGCCTCGCTCGCTGGATTGGAAAATTGAGAGCAAAGTCCCTCAGTTGCGTGATCAACCGCACGGACTCCGGTTGACAACCATACCCATAGCGGCGTACGTACGGTGGGCGCAGGATCGAGAATGATGACGCGTGGCACGAGCAGGGGGTGACGGTATGCCTGTTTCACTTTACTGCGGTTATCCGTACACCCCGCCTCTGCGTGAAACTCGCCGGCCGACAGGGTAGTCGGAATGGCAATCTGGTGCACGGTCGGGCCGTCGTAGTCCGGAATGGCGCCGGTGCCGTCCGGATTGACGACCATGCAGAAGGCATCAAACGCATCGGTATCGGTAATATTATGACGTAGGCAGAGCCGCACCATCTTCCCGGCGTCGGTCACGGATCCGCCGCCAAACGTGACAATCAAGTCCGCGCCAGCGTCTCTTGCCTCACGGGCCGCCTCCAGCACCGCGTCGCGCGGCGTATGCGAAGGTACCTGATCGTAGATGCCAGCGTAGCGGCTGCCGAGCTCATCGCGCACCTTTGCGATCTCGTCGGTCGTGCGGTGCATCGTACCGCTGACGATGAGGAAAATGCGATTCTTGCCGAGCCGCTCGGCCTCCGCCCGCAGCGTCTGCGCGGCCGGTTGACCGTAGACGATCCGCTCGATCGCCGAGAAAACGAACATTCCTGATCCTGACCGCATGCGCAGACTCTTACTGTGGGCCAGGAAATTCAACCTGCCCTATCGCGGCCGCAGTGCTGCGCGACGCCTCGGGTGTTCATTTATTGCTGCCGTGCAAATGTCATACGTTCCAGCTTTTAGTACTTTCACTCAATGCGAATGTTCGCCGCTTTTACGACTCGCTCCCACTTCGGCTGATCCCCCTTGATTAACTCGGCGATTTGCTCGGGTGTGCTACTGACCGGCTCTAAACCGATGACGGAGAATCGCTCTCTCACCGCTGCGGACTTCAACACCTTTACGACCTCGGCGTTTGTCTTCGTTAGAATAGGACGCGAAACTCCTCCGGGAAAAGCTAATGCATACCAAACGTTAAACTCGAAACCGGGTAAGCCGCCCTCAGCAACTGTCGGCAAGTGGGGAGCCACACGTGAGCGTTTTGCTCCCGTCACGGCGAGCACTCTGAGCCTGTCATTCTTAAGGTGTGGCATCACATTTGCCAGCCCCGGCATTATGAGCTCGATCTCGCCGCTCATCACCGCGATTAGGCCAGGGCCTATTCCTCTATAGGGAACGTGCATGAACGAAATACCAGCGGTGAGCTCCAGTAGCACTGGGCCGAGATGAGCAGCTGTACCGGGACCTCCTGAACCGTACCTGATGGTGCCTGGGCGATTTTTTGCAAGAGCAATCAACTCCTTGATTGAACTCGCAGGGAGCGAAGGATGCACGGCGATAACGAACGGCTGGTTCGCCACTAAGGAGATTTGGGTGAGGTCCTTCTGCGGATCATAGGGAAGTTTGCGATAGAGAACTGGGGCAAATGAGAAATGCCCTATGCTCCCTAGCAGCATCGTGTAGCCGTCAGGTGCTGCCTTGGCAAGTAACGCAACGGCCGGTATACCGCCCGCACCGCCGCGGTTATCCACTACCACGGTCTGTCCCCAGCTCTCGCTGAGCCCTTGCCCTATCATCCGGCCGACTAGGTCCGTGCCGCTGCCCGCTGCTGAGGGCACTATCAATCGCACCGATTTACTTGGGTAACCGCTGGCGGACTGGTCCGCCTGCTTTGACTGCGCCAGCGCTTGCGCCGCCAAGGCTATTGTGATCCCTATCGCGAATGCACTGCCTGCGCACCGACTTGTACGCTTCGCAAGGGACGCGGCCTCCCCGCACATTGATCTAAGCGCTAAGAATCTGAACGAAACAAAGCGTCGCCTCAGCATAAAAACGCTCCTCTCGATATGATTCGCCACTTTCCAAAAAAGGACACTCGTCCCTGCCGCCAAGCAACTTCTTTTGCGCGTTTCCCTCTGCACCTAATGGCTTCAAGTGGGGAACGCACGAAGCGCACTGGTTCACTTTATTCCACGCGCATACCGGCATCTCGGACCGCCTGCCGATATTTTCTGATCTGCGATTCCATGAACGACCCGAAATCGTTCGGCGTCGTGCCGACCGGCTCAACCCCGCGGCGCGACAGTTGTTCACGAAATTCGGATGTCTTCAAAGCCTTGGCCAATTCGCCACTAAGCCTCGAAATGACTTCGTCCGGCGTGCCGGCCGGCGCGACCAACCCGTACCATCCGATCACTTCGTAGCCGACAATGGATTCGGAAATCGCCGGCAAATCCGGGACCAAAGCAGTCCGCTTCAAGCTGCTGACACCGAGCGCCCTCACCTTGCTCCCTTTGATCGCAGGGAGTACCGCTGACACGACAACGAATGCTAGCTGCACGCGCCCGCCCATCACATCAACCAGCACGGCGCTGGTTCCCTTGTACGGCACGTGCACGAGATCAGTGCCCGTCATCGTCTTGAATATCTCGGCGGCGAAATGCATGCCCGAACCCGAGCCGCTGGAGCCATAAAGAACCTTCCCCGGCCGTGTTTTCGCAAGCGCGATCAACTCCTTGACCGACGTCGCGGCGACCGACGGGTGAACCACCAAGACAAAAGGTATAGTCGCCAACAGGCTGATGGGTGAAAAATCCTTTATCAAGTTGTAGTTAAGTTTTTCAAATAACACGTGAGCGATGGCGGTGCTGGACGTAACGATCATCAGAGTGTAACCGTCGGGTGCGGCCTTGGCCGCAATTTCCCCGCCTATATTGCCGCCTCCGCCGGGTCGGTTATCGACGACAACCTGTTGGCCCCAAGCATCTGTGAGCTTCCGTCCGACCAGACGCGCCATGATATCCATGCCGGAGCCGGGCGCCTGTGTGACCATGAGCCGGATCGGTTTCGTCGGATAATCCTCGCTGGACGCTACATCCGCGCCCGAGATCAACATCGCCACGGGGACCATCCATACAACAAAACGCGGCGTAAGCATAAATCCTCCTTGAACAAAGGAGTGAAGATGACGGGTTATCTTGAAATCGCGGGCCAGATTCGGCATGCCACATTCGGTGTTTTTGGCAGGTGAATCAGTTTTGATAGCATTCTTTGTCCCCAGTCCTTCATCTGGGCATTCGAGTTCACATGACTATGATAGTACTCGTTGCGCATTTCCAGCGAGACAAACTCATACAGAACGCAGTGCTTCCCCCATCCTAGTACGGAAACGTATCTCCGAGCACCCACGCTACCTGGTAGCGTTTTTATGGCCGGGAAGCGGCAATTGGCGTACCAATCTAGGATACCCTCTTCGCCCTCAGAGGTCGTTGCGTTGTAACACCCTATCTGTATACAGGGGCTCAGAACCCGCTCATTTTCTCGGCTTCCCACCTGCGGCCCGTCCACGCGGGCGACCTCAGTGAAAACCTGGGTTCGCTCGCCGCTCCTCCGTGACAACATCTCGCGGTCGTCTTCCGAAATAGACGCACACAGCTTGGAAGGAACGGGATTGGCGAGGACATGAGCGTCTTGGGCACCAAATATTAGAATGTATTCATTGCCCGCAGGAATCGTACTATCGGTAGAATAGATCAGTCGGGGATTGCGAACAAAATTATTGGTGGAAACATAATGCGCAGCCCATAGAAAGCCTGGCTTCCTAAGCATTCTTGGAATATGGAGGTCATGAAGCCATGCAAGATAGTGATCGCGGCCAACAACCGGCAGGTCATACCAGGTTACCCAGATTGCACGGTCCAAGAGCTTCTCCTTTTCGTTTACCGGGCTTTTGCTAAATTTGAGATTGTTGGAATCCATGTCAACGTAGTCAGATTTCAACTGAGTCAAATACCTTTTGTCTGCAATTCGCTTATACGGAATCGCATTGCCGGTAGATCACACAAAACATTTGTATTTGAAGTTAAACAAAACCGAAAGTCTTCACCGGAAGCCTGCAATTCGAGTCATTTCGATATGAGGGTGACGGGGAACGTGCGTGGCTTTATTCGGTGCGTATTCCAGCGGCCGCTACGACTTTGCCCCATTTGGCGATTTCGCTCTGGACAAACGCTGCAACGTCCTTTGGCGCGACGACCAGCGGCTCACCTCCCTGCGCTGCCAGCCGGTCGATGATCTCTGGTGTCAGCGCGATTTTCGCAATGGTTGCATTGAGGCCTGTAACGACCTCGCGCGGTGTTCCTGCTGGCGCGAGTAGCGCGAACCAGCTGGTGGACTCGAATCCCGGCAGCCCCGATTCGGCAATGGTCGGCAGTTCTGGGGCAAGGCTGCTGCGCTTTGCGCTCGTGATCCCGAGCGCCCGCAGTCGCCCCGCTTTTACTTGAGGCAACAACGCCAAGGTGGACGCGAACATCATGCTGACCTGACCACCGATGAGATCTGGGATCGCGGCTGGCGCCCCCTTGTAGGGCACATGGACGATATCTATACCGGCCTGTATCCTGAACATTTCCATAGTCAGGTGCGGCGCGCCACCCTTGCCCGTCGAGGCGTAGTTCAATTGACCTGGCCGCGCCTTGGCAAGCGCGATCAGTTCCTTCACGCGCTTCGTCGGCAGCGAGGGATGAACGGCCAGCACGAACGGGGCGGTGGCAAGCACTGCGATCGGCGAGAAATCACGCGACAAGTCGAAGCTCAGGTTCTTGTACAGCGATACGCTGCTAGCAACTGATGACAGTGCCACTAGCAATGTGTACCCGTCGGGCGCTGCACGGGCGACGATCCCTGTGCCGATAGTGCCCGCAGCCCCGGCGCGATTGTCGATGAAGAATTGCTGCCCGAGCGCCTCGGTGAGCTTCGGTGCAAAAATGCGGCTGGTGACGTCAGCACCGCCGCCCGGCGGAAACGGCACGATCATTCGGACTGGCTTCAGCGGGTACGTTTCTGAGTGACCGGCGGCGGGAAGCATTGCGAGCAGCAACGGCAGCGCTTTGAACAACGCGTAGCGACACTTCATTGTGCTCTCCTCTGATGTGCTTATGTTACTCGCTTCGGATCGTTTTTCAGGCGCTTGGAAGGCGCACGGTATCGGCTTCTGTTAGGAGCTCACCGAATACCTCCGGAATCCTGATTTCGCGACCGCTGACGCAGGGACCTAATGCCTGCAGCCACAGAGCGTGACTTGAATGTCCGCCACCGGCGACTACGAGGCCGATATCGGCTGGCTTCGCAGCGATAGGCCAGGGATCAAGCTTTATGCTCTCGCGCGCCAAAGTAGTGGGCGCTATTTCGAGGTACGCCACTCCGCCCGTCTCATGCATCTCCTTCATCGGGATCCTGGAGTGCTGCCACAGATGCCCGACAATCGATGCTTTCGTCCAGCCAAGAGACGCGAGGGTGGCAGCAATAGCCCTCGTTATGACCAGAACCCCGGGCATCCCGCTCTCGTAGCCGGAGATGTAGTGCATGTCTGGCACGCGCAGGTATCCTGCGATACGGTTGAGCCCCTGAAGGGTCTCTTCTTCCTTCGATACTGCTTTTGCCCCCTGGCGAAAGATATTGACCGCCCCATTTGAGAAGACGAGTGAAATCGAATTCGAACCGCGCGCAAATCCATGTCGCTCCGTACCGTGCGGCAGCCAGCCTTGAGGCAGTCCGTCTTCGTCTTCTGCGAAGACTGCGTTCGTATAACGCATAATGCCAAAGACAGCCATCGTGCCGCTGCCCGGCAGCGCGCCGCCCAGATTCTGCTGCATGAGGCGCAGTGCGCGACCGATACTCGCGCCCGCAGGATGATCCGGATCCGGTCCAAGACAACCGAAACCGGAATTAAGTCGAATCTGCTTGCCGATCGGCCCATTTACGATAATGACCGGAAAAGGACTGCTCGACGAGGTGGCCTGCAACTGATCGCTATCGGAGCCGAGATCAAGAAACGCCTCAACCGCGGCAAGCAACACGGGGAGGTATTCGGGGCGCCCGCCTGCCATAGCAAGTGCTACTGCACATGCTTCCGGTGTAACGGTGGCGCCGCGCGGAGGAAACTTGCCCATTACGTGCGCCCTTGGTAAGCACGACCCGCGAAGGATCCACTCCACGCGCCTCGGCGTCGCCGGCCATAAAGGCAAGCCGTCGCTCCAATGATTCGCGGTCAATAGATCATTCGCCTTACTGAGCGCATCTTCGTAATCGAGGCCTTCGACCCTCAGCATGCAGCTCGTGCCCGCGCGCGTTGCGTTGAGCTTCCAACGCGTAAGACCATGGTAGACATCGCTCCTGCGCGCCTTAAGCGGCGCCAAATCGCCGTCCGGCAGGAAAACGCCCATGGGGAGAACGACCATTGCCGCGTCCGGCGCAAACCCGATTCCAGAAACGGCATTCTTGAGAACGCCGACAAACTCGCGGCGCACAAGCGTGACGGTCGGAATGCCTAGCGCTTCTATCTTAGCGGCTGCACGGCCGCATCCCGTGGCGCAGGACCCTCAAGCCGCGTTGCCGATGATCATGGCGTCGACACCGCTCCGCTTCACCAACTGCGCCGTTTCCTCCGTGCCGATGAAAGTACTTCCCTGCGGAAAACTCCTTTCTGACAGCACCTGTGCGCTGGGGAAGTCCTCCTCAAGGAGCGTCTTCAGCATGGGCAGGATCCGGTGAACCTGCCACTTACCGCTGGATAGAAGGCCGATGCGCTTGCGCTCGAGCGAAGCGAGTCGAGGTGCATGCGCTTGCGATATGTCGATCGTTCCGGATGGATCGTAGAACTCGATCTTTAGCACGCGCCCTCCTTCGTGTCATGATAACCATCATCGCGCTTCGAAAATTTTCACGCAACGTCACAGCGCTGCGTCGCCCAGCAAGATTGTGCGTATTGCGATTTGAGAAGATACTCGCAACCCTTTCTATCATCTCACCCCGATAGCGCCATGCCGCTATGATTACCCATTTGATCAGACGGATCCTCGGGCGCTACCCGCAGCTGGTTGTGCGCAGGGACCCCGCTATGGCGCAATTCGAGCAGTGCCCGCCTCGGGTATCGTGAGCCGGCAGCGCACGTCGATTATCCGTAGCTTTCTTATTCGAATTACCCTTGCATCCTCGGTTCCTCCAGGAAGCAGCCCGTCTCGCCACACGCTCGTCATTCGACGCGGAGCTTTCCATCCGCGATTACCTTCGCGTATTTCTTGATCTGTGCATCGATGAAGCGAGTACACTCATTTGGAGGCGACGCCACTATCTCGGCGCCGTCGTTTGTCAGCATGTCGGCAACTTCCTTGTTCTTTAGGGCGGCGGCGAAGTTGGTGTTGAGCGCGGCAACGATTTCCTTCGGCGTCGCGGCCGGAACAGCGACGACATACCAGTTATACGCCTCGAAACCCGGAAGGCCCGCTTCCGCGATCGTGGGGATGTCCGGAGCAGCCAGCGACCGCTTATGCCCGGTCATGCCCAAGGCCTTGAGCTTTCCGGCTCTGACAATCGGGAGCGCAGTTAGGAAGTTGCCGAAATACATGCCAATCTGGCCGCCCATCAAATCGCTCAGCGCCGGCGCGCTGCCTTTGTAGGGCACGTGCACGAGGTCGATGCCGCCAAGCTGCATAAACTGTACGCCCGTGAGATGACTCAGGGCGCCCACGCCAGCGGAACCGAAAGTGAGCTGGCCGGGCTTCGCATTGGCAAGGGCGATCAGCTCCCCTGCCGAGTTCACGGGGAGAGATGGATGAACCACGAGCATCTCCGGCAGCCGCGCAGCCAGCGTGATACAAGTGAAATCCCTGATGGGATGGTAGGGAAGCTTCTCGAACATGCTCACGTTTACGGCATGCGTGGCGGTGTTGCCCATCAATATAGTGTAGCCGTCTGGCGCCGCCTTCGCCGTCAGTTGGGTCCCGATGATGCCAGTGGCGCCCGGCCGGTTATCGACGATGACGTGCTGCTTCCAGCCTTCCCTCAGTTGTTTTGCAATCGTTCTAGCCACGATGTCGGCCCCGCCGCCGGGGACTAAAGGCACGACGAAACGAATCGGCTTGGTCGGGTATGCGGGCTCTTTGGAGATCGCCTGCGCGCTTGCTGCAGTGGCGCCGGCGACAGCGAGCACAAGCAGGATTTGCACTATGGCTTGCTTCATGAGAGGGGTTCTAAATTCGCGCAATCTTAATGTGTTAACGCAACTTCCGCGCAATGCTTTGATCTGGATTGGCTTCTAGACCACTCCGAGGCCGTCCTTGTCGACGGGCTGATGCCACAGAAGCGACTTTCCGTGTGAACCCGCGCTAGTCTGTTCAGGAGCTTTATGGAGCTCATACATTTCTCTGAAGACTGGGTCATTCTCAAGCTTTAGTGCTTTGAGAGCATTTCTGTACAGGATCCTGTCGAGAACTTCCTTTTTCCAAGAGAATTTAGTAAAAAACTCCTCCACGTATTCCTTGATCGGATAGAACGGATAAGCACTACCAAAAAGGAATTGATCCGCCATACCCATGTACTCCTCATTGACGACCCGTACCCAATCTTCCCCACCAAGGTCGAATATGCGTTCGTCCGGAGATGGATAGATGTTGGGATGCTTGCCCGCTACCATGATCAACTCCCTGAAATAGGGGTAGCACCCGTGGCCGCAAATGATATGGAGGTCCGGAAAATCTTCCGCCACCTCTTCAAAGTATCTTGGATGGCCGTACTCCAGTTTCTTGTGCCCGGCAATAACCGATGTCTGGAAGATCACTGGCACGTTCAGATCGACGCATCTTTGATAGATCGGATACATTATTCGATCGTTTACAAAACAGCCAGGAGACCGACCGGGCTCGAGATACACCGCCTTGAGGCCCAGCTCTTCAACGCATCTCCTGATCTCGGCCAACGCGTTATGAAATTTGTTTCCCGCATCGATACCCGCTACGCCAACGAACTTTCCATAATGTCTTTTTTGTACTTCCGCCAGTAAATCGTTGGATGTGGTTCGGTCCGGGTAAACGCGCCTCCCGATTTTTATCCCCGGGCTATTGCCCGAAGCGGAGACTGCCGTCGTTATGCCAGCTTCTCCTATCTCTCTAAAAAAAGCCTCCTCAGTACCTTCTACGAGTGCCGGTATGCGAGAAACATTGACGCCAAGTCTGGTGGCAAAATACTTCGCCGCTTCCTTGGTGGTTAACCTGCATCTCATATCGATGATCTTCACTTGACTCCCCTTAAAAAGTACATCAGTTCAGGAACGGCGTTGATGGAATGTCGCGCCGGCAACGTCACAGATCCGTTGGCCCGCTTCAGCTGAATCCGAAATGGGCGCGCTCCTTGTCGGATACATCATCGGGCACGGGCTTCCGGTACATGAGCTTTCTGCTGACTTTCAAGCCAAGTTTCTGCAGATCAACAAGGCTTTCGGCCATCTTGACGGCAACGCTTACCGGATCCATGACGGGCACGCCATCGATGTCAAAAACGCCTTCGACAGCGAGCATAGGGCCAAGTCCGGCACATCCCGTTATCACAATCTCAGCCCCGTCCTTGATGCATTCTCTTGCCACCTTTATATACTCGTTTACGGCTGCCTGGACGTCTGAGGCTTTGCCGCTATTGCCGGCCGCGCTGTACATCTCGAAGGGTATATGCCTCACCGGTCTTATGGGGATAAGTTGTTCGGTCAGGCCATACTTGTGTATTACGTCGTAGGTCTTGAGCATACCTTTTTCGGCCACCGCAATTATCGCAATGGCGTGTTTTTTTCTCGCCAGTAGGGTTGAATAGGCCATTGACGCCTCGGCCAGGCCGACCACCGGAATCCGCGCCACTTCCCGCGCGGCCTCAAGCCCCGGATCGAAGTAGCACGCTATGACTGCAGCGTCATAGCCCTTTTTCTCGGCTTGCAACACCGCTTCGACGTTGTACGCGCTTTGTAGGAGCTCCAAGTACACGCCTTCTACGTAAGCCCGATGACTGTGAGTATGTTTCGCCAGGTTCTCTATGCCAAGTTCAGTGTCCGGCCGCACTACCTGCTTTTGCCGCAATACTTCCAACCACTGCTTCCGATGCGCCAATCGGGGTCCCTCCGCCGAAGTGACCAAGCAAATCTTGCTCATATAGGCTCTCTCCGTTTCATTCTGATGTTCGGTCGTTTCGCGGCCAAACGCACGCTGCTGCCTCGATGTTGTGCTACGCTGTTCGTGAACGCTGCTTGGTATTTGCCTTACCCCTTGATACCTGCATCCTTAATCACCTTGCCCAGCCTTGCCGTATCGGACTCAATCGTAGCCGTGAGCTGCTCTGGTGAGCTGCCAACAACCTCCAGTCCACCGGTGGCAAGCTTTTTCTTCGAATCGTCTTTGTTAAGGACCTGCACGATTTCCCGGTTCAGTCGATCGGTAACCGTCGCAGGAGTGTTAGCCGGAGCAAACACGGCAAATGGGGCTACTAGCTCATAACCAGGCAGAGCGGAGGCGATCGTGGGCAAACCAGGAAACAGCGCTGACCGTTGCGGGCTGGTAACTGCCAAGGCCCTCAATTTGCCCGCATTAACGTGCGCTTTGGTCGATGCCGCACTACCAAAGGTTAACTGCATTCGACCGGCGATCAGATCCATGATTGCCGCTCCAGGGGCTTTGTAATTAACCCACACTATATTGACGCTGGCCATGGCCTTGAATAACTCCCCTGCAAGATGACTTGCGGAGCCGCTCCCAGCGGTACCGAAATTAAGCTCTCCCGGCCTGGCTTTGGCCAAAGCAATCAGCTCCTTGACGGACTTTACCGGTAACGACGGATGCACAGCGAGAATGTTCGTCGAGGTTACCGCCACCGTAATCGCTGAAAAATCCTTCATCGGGTCGTAGGGTACGTTGTCTCGCAACAGCGGCAGAAGCCAAAGCGCGCTGCCGGCGATAAGCAAGGTATAACCATCAGGCTTCGCTTGGGACACGATTTCTCCTGGTATAACCCCGCTCGGTCGATTATCTACAAACACCCGCTGACCCAAGCTGCCGGAAAGCGCTTGCGCGATTAAACGCGCCGTGAAATCCATACCCCCTCCAAGCCCAGAGCAGACGATGCGAATGGGCCGGTCCGGATAATCCTGGCCGGACACCACACTCGCGCCCAAGACCGTCGTGGCAACGAAAAACATCCATAGAACAAAGCGTGGCGCTGGCATAAATCTCCTCCAAAGGTTCGAAAATTCAATGCGCAGCATCACGCCGGCCGTGCTGCGCTACGGCTTGCTCGGCCGCATTAGGCAGGAAAAGCCGCCTTATCGTTAGCGTCATCGCCTACCCACCAATACCACGAAGGTCATCGGGGTCGCCGCCTCGCACCCGATTTCGATTCTGCTTGAAGCCCGCTATAGGCTTGCGCTGCTCTTGGAGGTATTGGCGTCGTCGTTTCCTATCTGCTCGACATGCAGCACTCTATTGCGTGCTGGGCCTGACAAATTCTGTTTGTCTCGCACTTTAGAGCCGTAAACGATTTTCCGATGATGTTGTCTGCGCGCCGTGTCCCACACGGATAATCAGTCGTTCCTGTGAAATCGGCGGTGAATCTAATAGAACATTATATTTTGCATGCAAAAGTTGATCAACTATAATAGATGACGATTAGCTTTGTCAAACAGGACAGCCCCGGCGTTTTGTTGAGCCTCATGTTTTCCGCGCCGTCGATTCGTAACTGCGCATTCTGCCGAGGTGCTCACCGACGAAGCAGGAAGAGAATGTGTGCGGACGTTTTACAAGCGGCTGCCTACGGGTAGCTGAAACGAGATTAAGATAAACTGGAACGTAATACTTGAAAGAGCAACATGTCCATGAAGAACGATCGGCCAAACCTGGAAATGAAGTCTGCTGGGAACTCGTCTCTAACCGTCCCAACCAAGATTTACGAGTCTAATCGCTTCAAGAGCCGCGCCGCCACGATCGCATCCCCAGCGCGCGTTTCGGTGGATGACAGCGCGTACGGTCAGATCAAGCAAATGATATTAACAAGCCAATTTAGACCAGGTCGTAAACTCGCACACCAGCATATTGCGGATTTGTTGAAGGTATCCCGGACACCCGTTACGCAGGCACTCGAGCGGCTGTATCAAGAGGGTTACGTTATCCACATCCCGGCCAGAGGATATTTTGTGGCGGAAATCGATTCTCATGAAGCACGCGATCTCTATGACGTGCGGGCCGCTCTTGAGTCTTATGCGCTGGGTCTTACCATGGCAAGGGGCGGGCTTGGCGAAAAACAACTAGAACGCCTGAGTCAACTGCAAGAGATTTATGCTGATCGCGTTGCAGAGAACGCGATTCTCGAGCGCGTATCCAGCGACCGGGACTTTCATGTCTACCTTGCCTCGCTGTCCGGCAATCAATATCTGGTCGACCTATTGAATAGCGTCTTCGAGCGTGTAATTATGAAACGGCGCATCGACGGATACTGGAGCAGTGAAAAACGCGGCGCCGCAGCAGTGGAGGAGCACCAGCAACTGTTGGATGCTATACGCGCTGGGCGGAGTTCAGACGCAAAGCGCATTCTCGAATCGCACGTGCGAAAGGCATGGGTGCAATACGAGGCGCACCTCCTGCAGCTGGCCGTGCCTTAGAGATCGTATCCGGCCCCGGCAGGCACCTCGCCAAGAGGTTGATTCTTGGCGTTGGTCGGAGCAGTGGGTCGCATATCCGGTCCGACATAGGGCGAGGTCGAATTGCGCTGTGGCTGGGCAAAACGCAAGCGTAACGGTTGCGAAGTTCCGTTCGCTTTCACGCCCTCCCGCTGTCACGCCCTCCCCGCCTCGCCGCGATCCTTAGCAGCTCGCGAGCGGCTCGTGTTCCGCTCTGCAGCGCTCCGGCGACCGTGGTCGCTTCGCCCTCCAGATCCGTCGCTTCGCCGGCGAAAAAGAGCGTGTCCTGCAGCGGTGCGGCAAGGGCTTCCCGCGCGCCTTGTCCGCCGACCGCGACGTAGCTGTAAGCCCCGCGCGCGAACGGATCCCGCTGCCAGTCGTGTACCCAGGCTGCTTCGAGCTGGTCCTCGATGCGCGCGCGCTCGCCGAAGATGGACTCGAGGCTCGTCACCGCGCGCCGCACGAGCTCCGGCTTCGTGGCGCCCGACATTCGGGCGGCCTTGGGCCCGCCCGCCCAGGCGATCAGGAGTGGCACCCGCGCCGGAAGCGCGGTCCAGAAGGTCGGGAATGCCGCGCGAGGCGACTGAAAGAAAGTAGCGTCCCGATAGCGCCCTCCGTCGAGCTCTTCCCAGAAGGCGGCGCGAAACCGCAGCGCCGCCTTGATGACCGTGCCGCAAGCGAGCCCATCAAGCGCCGGTTGTTTCTCGTCGAGCGGGGGTGTAAAGCGGACCGCGCCCGGCGCGCCTGGGAGGAGCTTGAGCACGCCGAGCGGCAACGTGATGATCGCGCGCGCGGCCTTTGCCAGAAAAGGCTTCCCGCGGGAAGTCCCTTCGACCTCGACCGATCCCGGCTTCCAACGGACCACGCGCACCACGGTCCGCAACCGCAGCTCGGCCCCGATTCCGCCAAGCAGCGACGCGAGGAGCGCGCCGTAGCCGCCGCGCGGCCGGTAGTGTCCGGCGTCGGCCGCGCCTTCGCCGCACCAATCTTCCGCGATGGCGCAGGCGCTCGCGCGCGCCGGATCGGCCGCCTCGTAACCTTGCACCCGCATTCGGGCCAGAGCCCGGGCCGGCGCCGACAGCGCGTGCCGGTGGCGGGCGAGAAATGCCTCGACAGAAATGTCTTTTCTCTTGAGCGCCGCAAGCTGCTGCCGCAACAGCTTCTGGACCTCTGCGAGGAAGCCGTCACCCCTCAGCCGGAGTTTTCCGCCCTGGACGGACCAGCGGACGAACGGGGCATCAATGGCGCTGATGCCGGCCTTCCTCAGCAACGAGAACGTCGCCGGAGGGCGTCCATGTATGAATTCGGCGCCGAGCTCGATGGGGACCGGCAGTCCCGGTTCTTCAAGCGACCAGACGCGCCCGCCGATGCGATCGCGCGCTTCGAGCACGAGCGCCGTCCGCCCGGCCCGCGCAACCTCGGCGGCGGCGGCGAGACCGGCGGCGCCCGCGCCGATGATCAGCACGTCGTAAGAGCGTGACATGGTGGAGCGTGACATGGTGGAGCGTGACATGGTGGAGCGTGACGCGTGACGGTCAGAGTTTACAGTGGGTAGCCATCAGTTGGCAGTACCTGCAAACTCCGCGCCGCAAACTGTCTCCTTGTGATCCGTCATCCGAGAAAAAGCTGTTAGCCACAGAGATCACAGAGTTCTCAGAGGAAAACCAAGGACGCATGTGCTTGTCTTGGTGCACCAATCGGGTAGGAGCGATGTGATGGTTCAGGTCCTTGAATCGCTCTGTGTTCTCTGTGCTCTCTGTGGCTGAA
>MERG01000329.1:16531-21025 GCA_001771985.1 Betaproteobacteria bacterium RIFCSPLOWO2_12_FULL_62_13
CGGCGGCGAGCCACGCCCAGTCTCAACGCGGCACGGCGAGTGCGGTTGCCTACCCGACCAAGCCTGTGCGTCTTATCGTGCCGTTTGCGCCGGGAGGCGGCACCGACATCGTTGCCCGCGCTGTTGCACACAAACTCACCGAGGTGTGGAGCCAGCAGGTGGTCGTCGATAACCGGGGTGGCGCCGGGACCGTCATTGGCACCGAACTTGGCGCGAAGGCGCCGCCGGATGGCTATACGTTGCTCATGGGAACGACGACGCTCGCCATCAACCCCAGCGTGCGCGCGAAGCTCCCGTACGACACGCTGAAAGACTTCGTGCCGGTCACGCAAACGGCATTCCAGACTTATATCCTGGCCGTGCATCAGTCGGTGCCGGCACGCGATGTGAAGCAGTTCATCGCGCTCGCGAAAGCCAAACCGGGCACGCTCAATTTCGGTTCGCCGGGCACCGGCACCGGCAGCCATCTGGCCGGTGAATTGTTCAAATTCATGAGCGGCACAGACCTGGTGCATGTGCCCTACAAGGGATCGGGCCCGGCGCTGTCGGATCTGCTCGGTGGCCAGATTCAGTTCATATTCGGCACCATTCTTTCGACGTTCCCTCACGTGAAAGCCGGCAGGTTGCGCGCGCTCGGCGTGAGCGGCGTAAAACGCGCCTCGGCTCTACCGGAAGTGCCGACAATCGCCGAGGCCGGAGTGCCCGGCTACAGCGCGGCTTCCTGGAACGGCGTCTTGACGCCCGCTGGCGTGCCGCAGCCGATCCTGCGGAAATTGAATTCCGATCTCGTCAAGGTGGTGAACAGCCCCGAAGTGCGCGAGCGGCTTTCGGGAGACGGCGGCGAACCGGTGGGCAATTCAGCCGAAGAATTCGGCGCCTTCATCCGCAGCGAAATCGAGAAGTGGGCAAAAGTGATCCGGGCGGCCAATATCCGCGTTGAGTGATCAGTAGCGCCGGCGCCCAAGCACTTTGCGCGCGATGAGATTGCGCTGGATCTGGGTCGTGCCGCCGGCGATCGCAAAGCCCCGAACGTCCCGGTAGAGCCGTTCCAGCGGGCAGGCGGCCGAATAGCCGCTCGCCCCGAAGAGCTGCATCGCGTCCGAGACGACGGAGAGCGCGGCTTCGTTCGCAAACGTCTTCGCGATCGCAGCTTCGGTTTCCGAGGGAAAGCCTGCCGTGGCATTGGCTGCCGCGCGATAGATCAGGAGCCGCGCCGCGTCGAGCTTGACTGCCATATCCGCAATCATCCAGCGCAAGCCCTGGAAATCCGCGAGCCGCTTGCCGAACGCTTCGCGCTGTTGCACGTACTCGACCGCCTCGTCGTAGGCGCGCTGCGCGGCGCCGAGCGCGATCGCCGCGTTGCAGCAGCGCGACAGGCTCATCGCCATGAGCGAGGACTGAAAATCGCCGTGCGCCATGCGGTTGGCCGCGGGTACGCGGCAATCGCGAAAGACGAGCTCGGTTGAAGGGCTGCCGCGGTGACCCATCATGGGCTCGATCTTCCCGATCTCGAGGCCCGGGGTGCCGCGCTCGATGAGCAGCAGGCCTTTCTCGGCTTTGTCGCCCCCCGTGAAGACCACATCGACGAGATAGAGGTGCGCAACCGCTCCGCGTGAAATCCAGCACTTGTTGCCGTTCACCACATAATGGTCGCCGTCGGGCACGGCGCTCGTGCGGATGCGGTTCGCGTCGGAACCGGCTTGGGGCTCGCTCATCGCGTGGCAGGGCAATACCCGTCCGGCGGCGATCTCGGACAGATACTTCGCCTTGTGCTCGTCGCTGCCCAGTTGCGCGATGCGGTTCGCGTGCACGTTGGAGCTGAACACGTACATGGTCGTGCTCACGCACGCCCACCCGAACTCCTCGAGCACGAGCGCGAGGTCCATGATGCTGCCACCGGCTCCGCCGTATCGTTCCGGGATGATCAGTCCGAAATATCCCTGTTGCGCCAGGAGATGAATGTTGTCCCACGGCACTTCGGCGTTCCGGTCCCAGCGCGCGGCGCGGTCCTTGAATACTTCGCGCGCGAGTTTTTGTGCCTCGCTGCGCAACAACTCCTGTTCCTGGGTGAGCTTGAAATCCATGCGGGGGCCTGTGTCCTGGTTTCCGATCCGGTGTCCGGCGCAGTGATGGTACGGCGGCAACGTTCGTAGTCTACGCCATCGGTGTGATAGTTGATTATTACGCGATTACGCTCGCAGTATAATCACCACCGTTCCGCCGCTGCCGCGCACGGCATTGACCGCTGCGCGTTAACGATTCCATTGGTTCCGATGACGACCCGCAACAGTGAAGCCTCGCCCTGCGCGCTGCAAGGGCTGCGCGTGCTCGAAATCGCGAGCCCGCTCACCGCTTATTGCGGCAAGATGTTCGCGGACACGGGGGCGGATGTCGTCCTCGTCGAGCCTCCGGGAGGAAGCCGATTGCGGCGCGAGCCGCCGTTTGTAGCCGGCGTTCCGGGGAACGAGGCGAGTCTCGCATTTGCGTACTACAACACCAGCAAGCGCGGCGTCACGCTCGACCTCGACCAGGAAGACGGGCGCGCGCTGTTTCGCAAGCTTGCAGCCGAGGTTGACCTGCTGCTGGAAGCGGAAAAGCCCGGGGTTATGTCGCGGCGTGGACTGGGTTATGACGATCTCGCGGAGCTTAACCCCCGGCTCGTGATGACCAGCATCACGCCGTTCGGGCAGACCGGCACGTATTCGCAATACGAAGGGGAGGATCTCATCGGACTGGCGATGGGCGGGCTGCTCTACCTCGGAGGCTATCCGGATGCCGCGCCCACGCGCGTCTATGGAGAGCAGGCTTTCTCGGGCGCGGCCATGTACGGGGCGGTCGCCGCGATGCTCGCGCTCACCGATGCCGAGCTGACGGGCGAAGGACAGCACGTTGATGTGTCGATGCAGGAATGCATGGTGATGGCGATGGAGACCGCGGTCCAGTTCTACGATCTCGAGGGCACGGTAAGAAAACGCTACGCCGGCGAGCAGCGCTTCGCCGGGACCGGTGTTTTTGAATGCAGGGACGGGTATGTCTACATGATGGCGGGCGGCATAGGCGCCAACAAGTTCTGGTCGTACAGCGTGCGATGGCTCCTCGACGAAAAGGTGCCGGGCGTGGAACGCCTGCTGGGCGAGCAGTGGAACGAGATCGACTACCTGCTCACGGACGAAGCCAAGCGGATCTTTGCCGAGGTGTTCGGCCCATGGGCGAAGGGCAAGAGCAAGGCCGAGCTCTACCACGAAGGGCAGCGCCGCCACATCCCGCTTGCCCCCATCAACACTCCGGCGGACATTCTGCAAAGCGGCCAGCTCGCTCACCGCGAGTTCTTCGTTGGGGTGGCGCACCCGCTGCTCGGCGAACCCATGCTCATGCCGGGCGCGCCCTATAAACTTTCACGCACCCCGTGGCGCATCGGCCGCGCCGCACCACGCCTGGGCCAGCACAACGATGAGGTGTACCGGGGTGTCGGGCTGACGCCGGGCGAACTCGAACGGTTGGCGGCAGCGGGAGTCATCTGATGGCGCGATTGCCGCTTGCGGGAATACGCATCACCGACTTCACCTGGATCGGCGCCGGCTCCTACGCCACCAAGATCCTCGCCGACTTCGGGGCCGACGTGATCAAGATCGAAAGCTCGCGGCGGCTCGATTCGCTGCGCATGGCCGCGCCTTACAAGGACGGGATCAAAGGGGTCAATCGCAGTGGCTACTTCGCCGACCGCAACGCGAGCAAGCGCAGCATCACCATCGACATGAAGCATCCGCGCGCGTTCGGGCTGATCGAGAAGCTCATTGCGCAAAGCGACATCGTCGCCAACAACTTCACGCCGGGCGTGATGGAACGGTTCGGGCTCGCCTACGAAGCGGTATGCAGGATCAAACCGGACGTGATCTACCTCGCGATGTCGATGCAAGGGTCGAGCGGTCCTGAACACCGATATCTCGGCTACGGCGCGAGCATGGCAGCCCTCACCGGCTTGCAGCACCTGACCGGCCTGCCGGGCCGGGAGCCCGCTGGGACCGGCACGAATTTCCCCGACCACGTTCCGAACCCCTGCCATGCGGCATTTGCGGTGCTGGCGGCCCTGCGTCACCGCCGGCGCACCGGGGAAGGGCAATATATCGACCTCGCGCAAACGGAACCGACGATCGCGCTCCTCGGCCCAACTTTCCTTGATCTGACGGTGAACGGTCGCCTCCAGCAGCCGAACGGCAACGAGCATGCATGGGCCGCGCCGCACGGGGTTTACCCGTGCCAGGGCGTCGACCGCTGGATCGCGATTTGCGTGATGGACGATGGCGAGTGGGCAGCGCTCATCGAAGTGCTGGGGAATCCGGACTGGGCTTGCGAGGAAGCGCTTCGAAGAGGCGATGCGAGATATGCGCGGCGTGCCGAGCTCGACGCCCACCTCGGTTCGGCCACGGCGAGGTGGGTGGCGGAAGAGCTGATGCACGAATTGCAGGCGCACGGGGTGCCGGCGGGCGTGGTGCA
>MERG01000330.1 GCA_001771985.1 Betaproteobacteria bacterium RIFCSPLOWO2_12_FULL_62_13
TAACCCCGACCTGAAGCAGTTCAAGGCGATCCTGGCAGCAGAGATCATCAAGGCACTGGATCGCGAGCACCTCTCCGTGCGGAAAGCTCACGCCCGAACTGGCATCGCGGCAGCGGATTTTTCACGTATCCGTAATGCAGACCTGGGCCGCTTCACGGTTGACCGTCTGATGTCGATCATTAATCGGCTGGGTTCGCGTGTCGAGGTGGCGGTGAAGGTGAGGCGATCAACCGCCACCCATCATGCCCCGATGCTCTGAAATACCTCTCGGTCCCGAGGTGCGAAGCGCCGCCTGCGCCGGTTGTGGGTTCTTGCGCAATGCGCCCACATACGCGATGCCGAACGACGCCACCAGAAACGTGTAACCATCGGGCGCGGCCCGCAGCGCCGTCTCGATCGCCGGCACGCCGCCGCCACCGCCGCGATTGCCCACCACCACGGGCTGCTGCCACAGGGCGGAGAGCCCCTGCGTCACGATGCGGCCGAGGACGTCGGATCCACCGCCGGGCGCCGCACCCACGACCGCGCGTATGGGTTTCACCGGATAGCCCTGGGCGAACGCGTGCAGCGCGGTGAAACCGAGGAGGAGAGTTAGAACCCATCGCAGAACGACATTCGCTGCTACATTACCCCGACCGTCGTCGGCGTGCGCGGGGGCAAGAGAGCCCATTTCAATTCCGGAATTTCGCATAGCGCTGGTTCCCAATCCTCATTGATGTCAGCCGCCCACTTGACCGTTCCGTCCGAGATCAAACAGGCCAGGCTCGATTCATTTGTTCCGAGGTGAATCGGGTGGCCCGTTTGATTGCATGGTTACGCTTTCCTGCGTGCCGTTCTTGAAATGTGAACCCGGTCGTGAGTTCTCCGTCAGCTCCTATTCCGGCAGAAGGCGAAGAGCGGGCCGCGCGCAAGTCGGGCCGGCCTCCAGCTCGGCTTGGGTACATCGACGCGGCTTGTCGAGGTGTATGGGATATAGGGGAGTCCCGAGTCCAAACTCAACCACGTAGTACCCCGGCAAGAGGCTTGTCTTGAGTTTACCCACCTCTTTCTGGACCAAATGACCAGCGTCATCTCCAAGCCAAATCTCCGTGTCCGCTGACGCGGCCACGATTTCCAGCTTGTAGTATCGGGGTTTGGTCCTTCGAGCCGCCATCATTGTCTCGCTCCCGTGGCTCACGCCCGAACGTGCCGTCAACCCGCACGCCGAAAAACAGCCAATCTGGTGCACGAGTGCGCCTGGCGTTGCCGCAACTCCTCGACTTCGTGTTCCCAGTTCATGCCGCTCCTCCTCGACTATCCGCGCGCACGATCAATGCGTCGACCACCCGTGCACCTGCCCCGCGCTCCAGAACGATGAGGGGATTGATATCGAGCTCGGCGATTTCGCCGCGGAAATCGTGAGCGAACCACGACAGGCGCACGATGAGGTCGACGAGCCCCTCGCGGTCACGCGGCGCCATGCCGCGCGCGCCGTCGAGCAGCTTCACGCCCCGCAGTTCGTTCAGCATGTCCGCCGCTTGGTGCGGCGTCACCGGCGCAGCGCGATAGGCGATATCCTTGAGCATCTCGACGTGTATTCCGCCCAGTCCCACCGCGACGATCGGCCCGAAGACGGGATCGTTTACGATGCCCAGCATCATCTCGACGCCTCGCGGCGCCATCTCCTGCACGAGCACGCCGTTCAAACGCGCGTGTAGGGCGTAGCGGCGCGCCGCGTCCAGCACTTCCGCGTACGCCGCGCGGACCGCCCCTTCGCCTTCCACGCCCAGCCGGATCGCGCCCGCCTCGGTCTTGTGCGCGATGTCGGGCGAATCGATCTTGAGCGCGACGGGAGCGCCGATCTCGCGCGCGTGGCTCACGGCTTCTTCCGCCGTCGACGCGAGCTTCTCGCGCGTCACCGGAAAACCATATCCCGCCAGCAACCGCTTCGCTTCGCGCTCGGTGAGCTTGGACGCGCCGGCGCGAAGCTTCGCGGCGGTCGCCTCGAAGTCGAGACCGACAGGCCGCTGCGGAATTGCCCAGCCTGATTCATGCGCGCGCACGTGCTCGCCATAATCGACCGCTGCGCGCACCGCCCGCATGCAGGGCGTCGCGTCGCGATAGACGGGAATACCGGCTTTGACGAAATCCCTGGGCGTAAAGCTCGGATCATCCGTACACCCGCCCACCCACAACATCGCCGCGGGCTTCTCGCATCGGGCGACGAAGTCGGCGCCGCGCTGGAGATCGGCTTTCGCGAGCGACGCGAAAATGGGTACCACCACGTCGATGCCTGGATCCGCGGCGATCGCATCGAGCGCCTGGCGATAAAGCTCCTGCCGCCCCGTGGCGAACGACGTCATGTCGGTCGGGTTCGACACCTTGCCATAACCCGGCAGCAATTGCGCGAGCGCGGCCTGCGTTTCTGCGGAATACGCCGGCCAGGACATGCCGAAGCTCGCGCCGACATCCGCCGCCTGCACGATGTTGCCGCCGGTCGGCGCCACCGCAGCCGCGCCGCGGCCCTTGGGCCAGCGGCGCTTCCGGAGCAGCACGGCCGTCTCGTAAAGCTCATTGCACTCGTGCACCCGGATGAGACCGTACTGCCGGAACATGGCGTCGTAGATGTCGTCGTCGCCCGCGACTACGCCCGTATGGGAGGCCGCCGCACGGCTCCCGGCTTCAGTGCGTCCAAACTTGAGCACCACGATCGGTTTTTCGCGTTCTACGGACTCGCGCGCGATCGCCTTGAGCTTCTCGCCGTCCTTGATGCTCTCGATCGCCATCAGCACGATGTCGGTCGAATCAGATCGCAACATGAAGCGCACGAAATCGAGCGTATCGAGATCCGCCTCGTTCCCGCAGCTCGCTTCGTAGCTGATGCCGAGCCCGATCTCCTGCGCGCGCCACATGACGTTGATCTGGCCAAGCCCGCCGCTGTGGCTGACGACGCCGACATTGCCTGCCGGCGCACGTTGTCCCAGGATCGCGGCCGTCGACGTCATCGCGAACCCATCCACGAAGTTCACGACGCCGTTGCAGTTCGGCCCCATGATGCGGATGCCGGCGCGCCGCGCGAACGCGCCAAGGCGCGCCTGGCGGTCCCGGCCTTCCTGCGTCCCGGTCTCGGAGAAGCCGGCGGTGAACACGGTGACGAATCGCACGCCCAACGCGGCGCAGTCGTCCAGCACATCGAACACGCGCTCCGTCGAGACAATGATTCCGACGTGATCGGGCGTTTCGGGAAGATCCTTGAGGCTCGGATAGCACGCGAGGCCGTGTATCTCCTTCAAGCGCGGATTGACCGGGTAGATCTTTCCGCGGAATCCGAAGCGGGTCATCTGCCGGAAGACGCGTCCACCGAATGAAGTCGGGTTATCGGTTGCGCCGACAAGCGCGGCTGAATGCGGGGCGAAGAGGCGAGTGAGATCCGTTTGGGGCTCACCCCCATCCCGACCTTCCCCCATCGAGGGGGAAGGAGTGACAGTCCCTCCCCCTTGAGGGGGGAGGGCCAGGGTGGGGGTGGGATCGTCCGACGCTGTCACTGCCGTTCTCACCTTGACGAACGAGGATCGGACTCGAGCCCGCTCGCCGTGCCCGCCATCGTCATCACGCCGTCCTGGTTTTCGCACCACACATCCACGCTCACGCGCGTTCTGCCGCCTTCAGGCTCCCTGCTCTTGATCCTGCCGCGCACCGTCAGCGTGTCTCCAGCCAGAACCGGCTTGGTGAATGCCACCGACATCCCGCCGCCCCTGACGAACCCCTCGCCCAGGAATTGCACCATCATTTGCGAGACGTACGCGGTCGACATCATCGCCTGGACGAGCGGCGCCTTGAATCCTTTCTTGCGCGCCCACTCCGGGTCGGTATGTATCGAGTCCGGCCGCACGCCGGAATAACAATCGATCTGGCGCTGCAAAATGGTCTTCGTGAGCGGCGGCAACTCTTCGCCGACCTCCACCCGTCTAGCGGTTTGTGGTTTCACGATGCACTCCTGATGCGGGGAAAATCATCTGCGTGAACTGGCCGCGCACGAGCACGGTCCCGGCTTCCTCGTCGCGCGTCTCGAACTGCGTGACCATGTAGTGCCGGCCGCGCCGCTCGTATTTGTCGATCACCTTGCCGCGGGAACGCACGCGCATGCCGGCCCGGATCGGCTCGAGAAACTCGAACTGCATCTTCGCGTGCAGCCCGGCCGGGACGATGTACTTGCTGTGCCGCATGAGCAGCGCCTGGTTGCCGAGGAGCGTCGGGTGGGCGATCTTGCCGCCAAACGGCGAATCCTCGAAATACCAGGGGTGATGATCTTCCACCGCATAGGCGAATGTATCCACGTCTTCGGGCTTCACCAGGAAGTCGTCGGACATGAACTCTTCGCCGATCGTAACCGCCTCGTATGAAAGCGTCTTGAATTCCACCATGCTCGCTGCTCCTGTTTTCCATTTGCCTTTACGTTGCGCAGGTCCGACCCGAGCCTTGCGAGGAATAAACGCCCGCGCATTCATGACTCGGCGTCATATTGGAACCTCCGCACAATCCAGGTCCAATGAAAACCTCTTTTTCTTGATCGCAACAATCCGGCACGCGCGGAATGTGCAGTTTCGTCACAACCGTACCCGAAGCAATTGGCTGCGCACTTGAGACCTGAGGATTCCGCTTTACCTGAAGGCCGGTTTTGCTTTCAACGAATCAGTGGGGTAGGCTCTGCGGGCTTGCATTACCTTCATGTTCACCATCGCCCTCGCCATTTCAACAGCGGCTGCAAAGGCCCCTATGAGGATTATCTCGTGGTAACCCGCTGCATCAAGGCCTTGCCTGACTTCGTCAAGAAAACACTGCTGATGCGGAGATCCGATGATCACGCAGTCCACGCCCTCATCCTCGATCGCTCGAATGAACTGATCCACGATGCTGCCCACGAACTCCTTTACCTCAGGACTGTTCATTCGCTCCTCTTTCCTGTATTTACGAACGAGCGCCATAGTATAGGTTGACGAACGCGATACATATCTGACACTTGTCAGCTTGTGGTTCAGGCCATAAAGCTGAGCGTTGCGTCTGATGATCAGAGCCTGGGCGTCCGTTGTTGTCAGGACGGAAAATCTCTCGCCCAGAAGAGAAGCGAAGTGGAGCGCCGAGTGAACGGGGTAAGCGATGGGCAGCTTGGAGACCGTCCGCGCGGCCAGGAATCCCGGCTCTATCCCGGCCTGCGTGATAATCGCATCATACTTGCCCATCTCACAAACGGCCTTGACCCGCTTGACGACGCCCGCCGCTATATTCGTCACGACAGCCTCGTCACGGGTCTCCTCTCCATGGTCCGTGGGTTCTCCCTCGTCGATATCAATCTCGACTCCGTCGAGTTGTCCATGCGCTTTCAAATTGGAGATAAGTTCACGCATCATGAAGTGCCCTTCTGTTGGGCTGTAGTTAACTCCTGCTCTCCGGTATGGCGGGATGTCTATGATTCTCAAAGGTAGCCTCCCATTGTCAGTTGTCGGCTCGTGAAAAAACTGTAGATAGCGATATACTTGGTAATATCAAGCGCCCGATGAAAAACGCCAAGGATGTCGACGTTGCCATCATACTTGAGCAAGCAGGTAATTCGGAAGAAAAATGGGGCCGGGTTCACATTTCAGGCGTTCACTCGCCCGGCAAGCTAGCGTGCGTTGGTGGTATTGATGGTCTGCCTCTATTGGGTGGACGCGCCGCGCATTCCAAAGTCTTCTCAATACGATCCTTGAAGCGTGCACTACCGAGAGGCCAGCCGCGATTCACCGCAGCACGAGTCTTCTTTTGAGAAAGTAGGCGAGAACTCGGTACTAACTCGGTACTTTTGAGCTTGGTAATTCAATCGGTTTAAACTTACAATTCCCTGTGGCTCGCCGCAGGGAAGGCTGCTAGGCGCGCGGAACAACTTCATTTTCAAGACGGCGGGCGATCGGCCGAGGATCACTGGTTATGTCTTCGGCTTTGCCGGCCGCTGCTGGCTTTCATCGGCAATCACAAGGGCTACTGAGGGAAGGACGGGGAGAGCATGAAGCTGATCTACGAGGTGAAGGACAAAGTCGCCTATATCACGATCAACCGGCCCGAGGCCATGAACGCGATGGACCCGGAGGTCTACGAGGGGATCTCGCGAGCATGGGTCGATGTGCGAGACAACCCGGATGTGTGGGTGGCCATCGTCACCGGGGCCGGGCAGAAGGCCTTCACGGCGGGAGCGGATCTCAAGTCGATGAGCAAACGCGTGCCGCCGGAGAAAGCGGATTTCTGGCTGACCCAGAAGGACATGCTGCTGAACCGCGGCCTGGAGGTCTGGAAGCCGGTGATCGCCGCGGTCAACGGATACTGTCTTGCCGGTGGGATGACACTCCTGTTCGGAACAGATATCCGGATCGCGGCGGAGCACGCGGTCTTCGAGATCTCGGAAGTGAAGCGAGGAATTCTGCCGGGCAACGGAGGCACCCAGCGGGCGTTGCGGCAGCTTCCCTATGCGGTCGCCATGGAACTGCTGCTCTTGGGCCGGCGATTGACGGCCCAGGAGGCCTTGAGCTACGGGCTGATCAACAAGGTCGTCCCCATGGCGGAGTTGATGCCCTCGGCTGAGCAGTGCGCCCGGCAGCTCTGCGAAAACGGCCCGCTGGCCTTGCGCGCGATCAAGGAACTGGCCATCCGCAGCCAGAGCCTTCCCTTGGAGCAGGGGATCCGTCTTGAGCAATCCGTCCAGGAGTTCCTGCGCACGACCGAAGACGCGAAGGAAGGCCCCCGGGCCTTCGCCGAGAAACGCAAGCCGACATACAAGGCGCGGTGACAGGAAAGGACCAGGAGTTTGTCGGACTTCGATCCGACAAACTCCTGAAGGCAAAACCGGCCTTCTTTAACAAGAGGATAAACAACGTGGAAAATTCGAATCTGCTCCCGCTGGAGTCGCTGAAGATAACGACCCAGTGCTCATTTGGCTGGACTTCATGGCATTTGTCAGGCGGTTTTGCCCTTAGCAGCCTGTCGAAACCCTTGAGTCCGACAGGCTGCTAGACCGATGAAACCGTATCGCTCCACGCTATTCGTTCCTGGCAACCGGGCAGCTTGGATGGAGAAGGCGGTCACCTACGGGGCGGACTGTCTGATCCTGGATCTCGAGGACTCGGTCCCGGACCAGGAGAAAGTCGCTGCCCGTCCCTTGGTGAAGGCCGCGATTGTTTCGCTCAAGGCCCGGGGGCAGGCCGTCAACGTCCGCGTCAATCCCTTCGCCACGGGATTGACCTTGGACGACCTCGAGGGGATCCTGTGCCCCGAGCTGGACGGGGTCGCGCTGCCGAAAGTGGAGACAGTGGCCGACATGAGAGAGCTGGACGCGCTCTTGACCCATCTGGAGAAGCGCATGGGGATCTCCCCCGGGACGATCGAGACCCCGCTGGGATGCGAGACGGCTGCGGCGATGCGCAACATCTACGAGATCGCCACTTCCTGCCCGCGGGTGAAGCGGGTGAGCTTGTCGGCCGGGCCCGGAGGAGACGCCGCGCGGGCCATCGGCTACATCTGGTCCAAGGAAGGCATGGAGACGCTCTATCTCCGCTCCAGGACCGTGCTGGACTGCCGGGCGGCGGGCATCCGGTACCCGACCGTCAGCTCGTGGTGGAACATCAAGGACCTGGAGGGACTGGAGAAGGATGCCCGCTGGAATCGGCAGCTCGGGTTCCGAGGGCAGACGGTCATGCATCCCTCCCACGTTCCCATCGTCAATCGCGTCTTCACGCCGTCCGCGGAAGAGATCGCCTACTACGAAGGACTGATTCAGGCCATGGAGGAGGCTCGGAAGCGGGGAATCGCCGCAGTGACCTACAAGGGCGACATGGTGGACGAGGCCATGGCGAAGACGGCCCACGAGATGCTCGCGCTGGCCCGCTCAGCGTGAGGAATCTGTCGGGCTTTGAGCCGACAGATTCCTGCACCCATTTGATGAGGTCAAGCTTGCCCCGGACCCGATCCGGGGTCCGACAGGCTGCTAGCGTCCGCGAAATACCGGCGCGCGTTTCTCCATGAACGCCCTGACACCCTCTTTCGCGTCCTCGGTTTCCCTGTTGACGGTTTGAACGAACGTTTCGAATTCGAGAGCGGCTCGAAGGTCAACGTCCTGGTTGTGATAGATCGCGCGCTTGGCGCCCTGGATCGCCACGGGCGGGCCGTCTGCGATCTTGCGGGCGAGCTTGTAGGACTCGGGTAGCAGCTCTTCGGGGGTGACCACGGCGCTGACGATTCCGAGCTTGAGCGCCTCGGCCGCATCGATGGTGTCCCCGGTAAAGATGAGCTCACAGGCCTTCGCGATGCCTACGATGCGAGGCAGGAAATAGGTCCCGCCCCAGTCGGGGGGAAGCCCGCGCTTGACGAAGATCTGAGAAAACTTCGCTGCGCTGGATGCGATACGCATGTCACAGGCGAGCGCGAGGTTCATTCCAGCACCCACAGCCGCGCCGTTAACTGCTGCGATGATGGGCTTCGGACAGTCGCGCATGGCAAGAATGACGCGGTCACGGATCTGTGCGAACTGGGCGCTCGGAGGCGGCGCCTCACCGCTCTGGTGACGCTCGCTCATGGATTTGACGTCCCCGCCGGAGCAAAAGCCGCGTCCGGCGCCCGTGATCACCAGCACGCGAACGTTCGGGTCGGCCGCACACTTGCTAACGGCATCGTAGATCTCCTCGCGCATCGTGTCGCCCAGGGCGTTCAGCCGCTCGGGGCGATTGAGGGTGAGGGTCGCGATACAGTCCCGCACGTTGTAGAGCAAGTATTTGTAGGACATTCGTTGTTCCTTTTCTTCGCCTGATATTCCATGGTCATCAACAGGCCCGCGCCACCACACTCATCCCGCCGTAGCGCAGGATACGAGATTCTGTCGCAGCCGCCCACAGCCGGCGCAGCTTTTGGTCCGTCACACCACGAAGCACCTCGAATTTCTCGACGATCCGTGCGTCGCCATCGCGCATGTCTGCATGCCAAGTGATACCACGCTACCTGTAAACCGTGCAAGCTTTGCCTTGACACGGGGGATAAAGCATCGGATAGAGTATCGTCCTGTTCGTGGCATCATGGTGATGGCTACCTGAGCAGTTACAGAACGGATTTATGGAAGTGCCCTTATGATTGACCCGAAGGAGCCGCGCCGTCCTCTTGAAGGGGTAAGAGCGGTCACGATGACCATTTTTCAGGCGGGCCCGATCTGCTTTGCCTGGATGGCTGACTTTGGGGCCGAGGTCATCAAGATCGAGCCTCCGGGCACCGGTGAACGGGGGCGGCAACTATATCAGAGGCCTGATTTTCCTGTTTCCAGCTTTTTTGAAACGCATAACCGCGGCGTAAAAGGCATAACACTCAACATTCAGACAAAAAAGGGCATCGAAATACTATACGAGCTGGTGAAAGACGCTGATATCTTCGCTCAGAACTTTCGCCCCGGTGTCGCCGAAAGACACGGATTTGCCTATGAGGATTTGATCAAGGTGAATCCGCGGATCGTGTACCTGACCACGTCGGCTTATGGGCCTGACGGGCCCGATGCCAGTTTGCCCGGGACCGACGGCCTTGCACAGGCAATGGGGGGGATTGTCAGCGCTTATGCTGAAGATGGAAGGCAGATGTTTCCTTCAGAGGTATCGGTGGCCGACCAGACCGGCGGCCTAATCAATTTCGGGGCGGTCATGGTCGGCCTTTACCACGCCCGGATGACGGGAGAGGGACAGAAGATCGAGACATCTCTCCTGGGTGGCCAGATCTTCCTGATGGGACATTTCATGACACGGTATCTGTTGCACGGTGAGAAGCCTCGACGGGAACGGGTGCGAATCTTGCCGGAACCAAATTTGACCGGCAGCTTTAATGACAGCCGAGGCAAACCGTTCCTGTTCCAGGGAGTACTGGTTAAGGACTGGCAGCCGGTAATGACGGCGCTTGGCTGCTGGGAATCGCTGAGCGCGTCCGGCTTGACCCGCCTGGACGCGATCGCCAAGTCCAAGGAGAAGGAAAAGCTGATGATTGATATCCTGGATAAGGTTTTCGCCACGAATACCCGTGAGCACTGGCTGAGAATTCTCCGTGATGCCGACGTGGTGAGCGGCCCCATCAATGATTTCTCTGAAGCTGCCAGTGATCCCAACGTGATTGCCAATAAGAATATTATTGATGTTGACCATCCTCGGGCGGGGAAAATAAGAGTGAACGGCTTCCCCTGGAAGTTTTCGAAGACGCCGGCGAGGGCGGGTGTCGCTCCGGAACTCGGGGAGCATACCGAGGAGATCATGACCCGGCTTGGCTATACTAGAACCCAGATCCAGCAACTCAGGGACGAGAAGGTAATCTAAAAGTCTTGGTAACGGTTCAGCCTAGCCGGACAACACAGGCTGAGGCGCACGAATCGGCTCGCCCTTGCGTTCGCGCGCCAGCGAACTGGCGTGGCGGAGAGATAAGGAGGCGCTGATATGAGATCGACAACTCTGCATTGCGCGCATATCGTTTCATTGGTTGCGAGTGTGACGCTTTTTGTCACGCTATCTGTTTTCGCCCAGACTTATCCCACAAAGCCGGTGCGCGTTATCGTGCCGTTCGCGGCCGGCGGCGGCACCGACGTCCTTGCACGCCGGGTTTCGCAGAAATTCACGGAGCTGCTGGGGAGACAATTCGTGGTCGACAATCGCGGCGGAGCGGGCGGATTGATCGGCATAGAACTGGCCCTCAAATCCGAGCCGGATGGCTATACCATCCTGATCACTTCGGGCAGCTTTCCGGCGAGCGCTGCGTTCTACAAGCCGGCATCGGATCCGGTCAACAATATCACCGCGATCGCGGAAGTCTGTATGACGCCGTACCTGCTGGTCGCGCATCTTTCGCTGCCACCCAGCACCAAGCAGCTGATCGCGCTTGCCAGAACGAAGCCTGGAGAGCTGATCTACGCCACACCCGGCGTGGGCACCATTTCCCACCTGGTGACGGAACACATGCTGAGCACGGCCAAGATCAAGATGCGCCACGTCCCGTACCGGGGCGCCGCGTTACTCCTGAACGATCTGTTCTCCGGGCAGACCCAGGTGTACATTGGCGGCCTGTCGTCGCTCATAAGGCATGTACAGGCTGGCAAGCTGCGCGCGCTCGCGGTGAGCACCGCCAGGCGCTGGCCCACATTGCCCGATGTGGCGACGATTGGGGAAACGCTGCCTGGCTACGAAGTCGAATCGTGGTTTGGCGTGATGGCCCCGAAAGGCACGCCGCGTCCGATCATCAAGAGGCTCAACAGCGCGGTCAACAAGCTCCTGCAGGATTCCAACTTAAGGAAAAACTTGGAGGCGACGGGCATGGCGCCGACCGGTGGCACCCCGGAAAAATTCGACCGGCGCATCCGCAGCGACTATGAGCGCTGGGTTAAGGTTGTTCAGGAGGCGGGGATAAAAGCGGGGGAGTAACTCGCGGCCAAGCGCTCGGGCTGACATTGTATTACGTTCTCATAGCCCCGAATCAACGGGTTGCGCGCGCTGGTCCGACCCCGTTCGTCCACGGATTCTCCCTGAACGGACATGTGCCGCCGCTGACAGCGCGGGACTGATCAGAACCCGTATCTGCCCGGCGATGAGATCGGTCAAGGGGCGAATAAATCGAGCCTGGCCCCAATAATGCGCGGTTTGCAATCGCTGTTTACAGTCGCCGGACGCTTACGCTAAGCGCTAATAGTCTTCAGCACTTCTGCGGCGACATTGCGCGCTTTCCGCTCAGAATCGTCATTTGACTCGAGCGCCGGCGCATCCTGCTTGTAGATAACTATCATCGGATCCTGTGCTCCGAGAGTTTGACTCTGGACCCTCGCAAGGTTAGCAAAGGGTTCATGCACAAGAACGACGGCTGGTATGCCCTGCTTCCAAGCTGCAAGAGCGTCGCGCACGGCGGCGCCGGTACAGGATCCTCATGCTCCAACGCCGATAACCAAGTAGTCCACCTGTGACGTCAGCTCGCTGTAATCGTCCTTCTCGAGTGGCATCCATGTATTCTTCTTGTACGCACGCTGCACCGCCGATGGCTTACCAAGTGTCTCAAGCGCCTGCTCTAGCCGGGGCCAGAAATTGCGCGTCGTCTGGTACTGGTTCCAAATGAACCCCACTCTCCGACCAATCGCGGTATCCAATCGTCTGCTCTTGGCGTGCGTCTCCACCCGAGGATAGCCAATAGGACTTATGAGTTCGATCATGTTGACCTCCGTCTCAATTCGGAAAGTTTACTTTCTTCGCCAGCAATGGCTTCCCGGCGGAACTCCGGCTCGAAATTGCGGCACATTGCCCCATCTGCGGTGAAACCCCGCCGCCGACGCAAACGAACACTTCATCGTGCAGCACGGGCGCAACCAGCGTTTGCCGCTCGCTTGGTGTCTTCAAGTACAGGTCGGCGACGGGGACCGCTTCTCCTTGCTTACGATCGTTCTGCCAATCATAGGAATACTTATATGCCCGCTCAGCAATGGCGTGCCGCACCTTATCTCTGGAATACCCCGCGTCAGCGAACGCCCGCGCCAGGGAGGGATTAATTACGAACAGGAACGCGCGCTTGCCCCCGCTGCTCGTTATACCGGCCTTGCCGATGCCGCGAGCAAGAAGGGTGATGCATTCGTTTAACCCAACCGAATTTATTGGAGCGGCGATCTGCGAGTGCTCGCCTGCCTTCATGACCGTGACCGCGCTGTCGGATACATCGAACCCGAAATCGACATGCATTGGCTCCCAGGGCGTTAGCTCCCGCTCCTCACCAACGCAGTAACTCCACGACGCGGGGTTACCCATCGTACCTTTGATCAGCTTGCCGGGATGAGCCTGCCCAATATTCCACAATATCAGCCGAATCGCGCGCCCAATCGTAGCGTTCGCACGCCCGCCGTTGGGGCCAAATATCCATTCACGAGTATGAAACTCAAGTCTGTCTACCGCCGGGCCGGTGACTATCGTGCAAAGCGATCCAGAGCCGGTGGACTGGGTTGTCGTAATGAGTAGCTGCGGATCGACGATACATTCGATCGCAGCGAGCACGACTGGAAGGTATTCGGGCAAACAACCAGCCATCACGCAATTGGCAGCGATGTTTTCAATCGTGGCCTCACCGTCTCCCGGGAAAACGCTCCCGATCACCTCGCCGGGATCACGACCGATATAATCGATCATGCGTTGGACAGCCTCACGGGTCGGCGGGAACACCGGAAGGCCATCCGTCCAACCCTGCTCGTATACGAATCTGGAGAATTCATCGAGAGACGTGATCTCGAAACGCTTAGCTCTTGTCGTCATCTGCATAAGTTGTCCTGTACCCGTTTACCATTTGCTCTACTTGATTTTGCGTAGCCCGGACTTCTCGATTAACCGGCTCCATCGGTCGTGCTCAGCCTTCAGATGGATAGCGAACTCTTGGGGAGTGCTGGGGCTCGCCTCGGCCCCGTCGGCGGCAAGATGCCTGCTTAATTCGGGGTCCTCTATTACGCTGACAATCGACTTGTTGAGCTTGTTCACAATTGCAGTCGGCGTCTGCGCCGGAGCCAGCACGCCGTACCATTGTGTTACAGCGTAACCGGCTAAACCGGCTTCTGCTACCGTTGGAAGCGTCGGCGCCGAACTTACCCGCTTTACGCTGGAAACCGCCAGCGCTCGGAGCCTGTTGGCCCTTACGTGAGGCTGGGCAGAAACCATCGTTAGGAACCCGGCGTGTATGCGACCGGCGATAAGGTCAGGATAGGCAGCGCCTGAGCCCTTGTAGGGTACGTGGACAATGTCAATTTGCGCTTGTTCCTTGAACAGTTCCTCCGCCAAATGTGTCAGGCTCCCACTGCCCGCAGAACTGAAGCTGAGCTTGCCGGGATGAGACTTCGCGTAAGAAATCAACTCGACCACTGACTTCACTGGAAGAGAAGTGGTGACAGCAAGCATATAGGGCTGCGTCACCAACTGCCCAATGGGAGAATAATCTCGGCGCACGTCATAAGAGGCCCCGTACAGAATGGGACGTATCACGTTGCTCGAGCTGATCATAAGAAGAGTATAACCATCTGGATTGGCCTGCTTCGCCAATTCCGCGCCAATCCCGCCCCCCGCCCCCGGACGGTTATCGACAATGATGTTTGCGCCAAGCGCACTGGAAAGCTTCGGTGCCATTGCTCGAGCAACGGTATCTTGCCCCCCGCCAGTGGCAACCCCAAGGATAAAACGTATTGGGCGCTCGGGAAAATTCTGTGCTGCGCCGGCAAGAGGCAGCGTACTTAGTACAACTGCCATAAGAACCCTATTCGCATTCGATGTCATTTCTCATCCTCCTCGCATGTTGTCTGCCACGCTCCAGATGCTTGCCCACTCCGGAGCGGCTACTGCATTGGTCAGCCTGTGTGACAATCTTGTCCACTAATTGCAGCAGCTTCGCTTCCGATGTAGAGAGGGCGTTCAACTGGTCTTTAACTGCCTTCTCGTGCTTCCGATGCTCCCTGGATCGATTCTTGATCATCTGCCGCACGCGAGTTGGCGACGTTCCCCCATACCCATCTCTAGCGCGCACAAACTCGACGGGATCGAGCGCCTTTCTGATCGCTTTGTCGCTCATACCCGCTCCCCCACCGGTAATATCTCGTGCAGCTTCATCCAAGAGTTTTTTATCCACCTCCCGGTATCCAAGCTTGCGTTCCGAGGCAATGTTCACCAACCGTCCCATAATGTGATGCGCAGTTCTAAATGAATAACCACGCTCCACCAAGGAATCCGCCAGGGCAACTGCCGTCGTAAATCCGTCGCCTGCTCTCTCTAGCATTCGCTCCCGATTAACAATGAGTGTCTTAATGAGCGGCGTTATTAGGCTGACCATATCTGCGGTTCGATTGACCGTATTGTCTGCAATTCTAGGCCCCGTGAGTTTGATGTCGAACGCGGTGCCACCGGTATCACCTTTGAGTATTTCCAATGATGCGGCGAATGCGCCGCTTATCTCCCCTGTTCTGCCTCTGATCATTTCCAGTGAATAGGGATTCTTCTTTTGCGGCATTATGCTACTGCTTGCAGCAAATGCCCCATCCAGCTCGACTAGCCCAAATTCGTAGCTACACCATATATACAGATCTGTTGCCACCCGGACTATGTTACTCATGAGAATTGCACTGGCCGCGAGCACCTCGGGAAACCAGTCATAGTTGTGCGCGGCATCTTTCGCGTTCTCCATGACCGAGGAAAACCCCAACAATTCGGCAACTCGATCGCGATTTAACGGCCATGAGGTACCGGCGGACGCGGCGGCTCCGAGCGGGGACATATTTGTACACTTATACGCATTAAGCAGGCGCTGTAGATCGCGCCCCAGAACATCGTGAAACGCGAGCAAATAATGGCCAAACGTCGCCACCTGCGCTGGCTGTAGGTGCGTATAAGCAGGCATCACCGCATCAGCCGTGTCGCTCGCTCGAGAAAGGAGCACCTCTTGCAGTTTCAGAACCAGTGGAATCAGTCTCGAAAGATTCTTGCGCGCCTTAAGTCGCATAAGCGCCGCAATCAGGTCTATCCGACTGCGGCCTATATGCATCTTTCCCCCGAAGTCGGCTCCTGCATGCTCTATCACGTAGGCTTCGATGTTGAAAAACAGGTCTCCCTTGACGGGATCAAAAGGAAATTTCCCACGTAGTCTTTGAAGTTTTTTCAGGGCAAACAGGATTCTTGCCGCCTCTCTTTTCACGATAATCTTTTGCTCGTATAGCATTATGGTGTGGGCCATATTGCAAAGGATCATCGCTCGAACATTTTCCTCATCGATATCCGCATATGGTGTCCAGACATATTCAAGCATCTCCCGCGACTGTGCCTTTCCAAGCCGCGCTTTTGAAACTGCGGCGAAGCCCGCTTCCCCTCCTCTCTGTTTACCCGCCCCTTTTGCTTTTTGCATCGATTGACTACTCCCAATTAGAGTTACGGGCGAGAAATCCATCCTCGACCCCGGCCGCCTCGAACGCGGCCGTAATTGCTCCCTCTATACAGCTACGGCAGCTACGGGTCGGACCACGCTACGTCTCTGCGCCCACAAGGTTTTCTTCCCAAAGAACAGTGTTATTCGGCCTTAACGCGCTACCTTCTCTGCCAAAGTCACGTGCGTAGGCATCCATCGGTTCGCGTAGTGTGTAAAAGCGTTGGCCCCGCGCGAACTTGGGCAGAAACGTCCTCTGGTGGCAGCGGTGGGTGATGTGCCACACGTGATCGGGCAGAAAATGGCGGTTGGCGGGGGGGCATGGCTTCTCTCCCTTGGAGGGTGCATCTTGCCCCCGATAACTCGCGGCCAAGCGCTGGGGCTGACCTTATATTACGTT
>MERG01000331.1:0-2595 GCA_001771985.1 Betaproteobacteria bacterium RIFCSPLOWO2_12_FULL_62_13
TTTTCTGCGCATCGTTGAGCAATTTCTCGGCCTCCTCGAGCGCGGCGGCCGACGCAATATGGCGAACGTCCTTCCCCAGGAGCCGGGGGCTCGCCAGATCAATATCAAAATCTACCGCTTCCAACAATGCCAGTTCTTCGCCATAGATGCGTTCCTGATTGCCGGCGGCATGATAGTTGCGGAAGAGGGTTACAAGATCGAGCGCATCCTTGGGTGTCTCGGTGTACCGGTCTTGCCAGGCGAAGAGCTTTAGCAGTGCAAGGCCGGGCAGTGAGGCAATAGAAACCGTTAAGGTGTCCTCGATCTTCACGAGTATTGCTGTCGTCAGCGCTTCGTCGTAGCCAACGACGTTCATGACTGCGTTTTTCTCAGGCGGCCACGCGATCGAAAGCGGGGGAGCCTCCACGCCGCCGAAAGGAATGATGTCGACCGGGTAGCCGGCGTTGGCGCCTGGAATTTTGTAGTAGATTCGCTGCGTAATCTTGTCCGTGGCGCTGAATCGGCCGGTTCTGATCAATTTGTGTTTGATGAGATCGAACTGTTCCCAAGTGCTAACCGCGACGCCAAAGTCCACATCGCGCGTCGCGCGCCCCGTTTCTATGCCATATACATGCGTCAGCACGATATCGCGCGCCATCGCGCCTGCCAGGAAATAAGGCAGTTTCAGCTCCCGCGCGATGGAATCTATTTCCCGCGATACCGCAACGGTCAGCGCGTCAACCGGGCGATCAGGTTTGACGGAGAGCATGGTCGATCAATTGCTCGCGGAGCAGCTTGGCCGTTTCGAGATTACGTGGAGCCAGTGTCGCTACGAGGTCCGCGTAGGCGAGGATCGGCGGCACGACATCGCGATGCGCGGGATCGTCGGGGAGATTCCAGAACGCATCGAGAATTTCGATGTTGCCGGCTGGGTCGGCGCGCAATCGATTCTGGGTCACAAGCTGGCGCAGGGCATTCTGGGCGAAGTCCGGTTTGATGTAGATCGTGCAGGTTGCCGGTTTGAGATAGCGGGTGAGGCGGTCTGCGGCAACTTCACCGCCCCAGAAAGCGCCGAGATTGTGGAGTGGCTTGTCTTGCCACCAGTTGGCGTTCTCCGCTGTGAATCGGCGCGGGTTGAGCTTGGGACGCAGTTTGATAGGATAGTTAGTAACCCATTCCTCGAACAGGTGTGCCGGCTCCACCAGTCTGCGGTCTCGTTTCTTCTTACCGCCCGCAATGTAGCCGCGATCCTTGAGGTCGAAAAATACCCATCCGATCGCGCCCAGCGCTACACCGGCCGCATCCACGATGTCGCGGTAAGGCGCGTTAAGGAGCTTGCGATTGCAAAGGAGAGCAAACACCACGCGAAGCGCCGCAGGCGTGCCGCCACCGCGCGCGCCCATTGCTTTCGGTTCAGGCGGTTTTTCGCCAGTGATAAAGATGTGCAGGCCCGGTCCCTTCAGGTAGGCATTGCCCGCGGTATCGAGAAATGGGATGTTCAGCTTGCGACATTCGTTTGCGATGGCGGGAGTGATGTGCCGTGCGAACAGCAGACCGGGCTTATCGAACCGGTCGAGTTGAGCTTTTACTTGGCCGAGCATGGCGAGCCGGTCGACGTTTCTTTTCACTTCGACGACGTAGCGGTGTTTCTTGCCCTCCGCTTTGATATCGATTACAGCGTCAGCCCCACAATCCTTTCCTTTTTGAGGTTCGATTTGAACAACACGCCCTTCCAGACCGGTCGTTCGCGCAAGAGCGTGAAGGGCACGATCCAAATCGGCCAGTAGTTGGCGCTCCCACTGTACTTTTGCTGTAGGCATGCTGTAACCCCGTTTTGTTCAGTTTATCACTTCGTTCACGTAACGTGAACGACGGTGGAAGATGAACGACAGTTGACCGCGTTCAGCACTTATCCGTGTTCACGTAACGTGAACGGGCCACAATACTGAACAAACGTTCCTAGGAACATTCTTATGAAACAGACGCTTACTATCCAAGAGACGGGGGAGGGCTGAACGGCGGGTCAGCACGAAACTCAGAAGTTACTAAGGTAGTAACATTGATTTTCCTAAGTTGCGAAATACCCTGCGAGTTCAGCCCCTACACTTACAAGACCCCAATTTTTCAGGAAACGGTGATGACCGCCTCTACGAAAGTTCTCCGGCCCCGCAACGTATTCGCACGGTATCACGCGCATGTGTACTTCGATGAAAAGACGGTGGAGCAAGCGCAAAACCTCTGCCAGAACGCCGCAAAGTTATTCGGCGTGGCGACGGGCCGAATCCATCAGAAACTCGTCGGGCCGCATCCGTGCTGGAGTTGTCAGCTCGCGTTCGATTCGACGCAGTTCGATAAGCTGATTCCGTGGCTCGATCAGAACCGTGGCGGGCTCACCGTGTTGGTTCACGGCGTTACCAGTAATGACATCGAGGATCACACGGCGAATGCGTCGTGGCTGGGGGAGCCGGCCAAGCTGAATCTGTCGGTTTTTGGAGGTTAGCTGGGGGTCGGGGAACGCTCCGCGTACCGCGACCTACGCGCTCGGGACGAACGGGGACGAAGTCGAGGCCTGTCCTGAGCTTCGTCGAAGGGGGTGAACGCGCCGCAGGGATTTTT
>MERG01000331.1:2607-8383 GCA_001771985.1 Betaproteobacteria bacterium RIFCSPLOWO2_12_FULL_62_13
AGCCATAAATCCGAGCCGTTCATGGTTCGACGAGCTCACCACGAACGGCCCCGATGGATGACCGTTCGCGCTGTTAAATTGCATTGGGATGGTAGACTGCGTGGCGATACCGCCTTCTGTCGTTCACGCGTTTCGTTCCTCCCTAAACGCACGCGCGCACCGGAAAAGTTACAAAAAGTTACATTGACCTTATTTTTTCGCCTAAACCCACGTGCCACGAAAAAAGTTACACTGACGCTGTTTACTCTCAAAAAATCGAACGGGATGCGCACCACGGTGCCGCGTCGCGTCTAAATGCGGAAATTGCGTTTCTGGTTGGTCTTCGCCTTTCTTGCTGCGGCCGTTTCCGGCGGCGCCTACTACTACGCGCAAATCGCGGGCACGAGCGGTGCCTCCGGCGCCGCCTCGGCGCAGGCGGGCGCCGCGGCGATGCCCTCCCGGGCCGCCGTTGCGGTCGAGGCGGCACGCGTGACGATCGACACGGTGGTCGAGGATCTTCGGGCGGTCGGCACGCTGCGCCCCAACGAGGCCGTGATTTTGGCGCCGGAGATCGCCGGGCGAATCGAGCGCATCGGGTTCCGCGAGGGCCAGACGGTCAAAGCCGGCGATGTGCTCCTGGAGCTCGACGCATCGATACTGCGTGCCGAGCGCGCCAAGGCACGCTCGGATCTCACCCTCGCCCGTGCGAACCACGAGCGGGCGATCACGCTGGCGGGCCACGGCATGGTGACGATGAGGGCGCGCGACGAAGCGCAGGCCGCGTTCCAGGCGGCCGAGGCCAATCTCGCTCTCGCCGAGGCGCGACTGCAAAAGGCCACCCTCAGGGCACCGCTGTCCGGGGTCGTAGGGTTGCGTTCGGTCAGCGTCGGCGCCTATGTCGCCGCCGGCGAGCGCATCGTCGAGCTGGCCGACATCCACCCGATCAAGCTGGATTTCCGGGTTCCGGAACTCGCGCTGTCCAACGTGCGCCGTGGCCAGCGGGTACGCATCACGCTCGACGCCCTGCCCGGCAAGGTCTTCGAGGGCGAGATCTACGCGATTGACCCGATCGTAGACGTCACCGGCCGGGCGATCCGCCTGCGCGCGCGCATCCCGAATCCGAAAGGCGAGCTGTCCCCCGGGCTGTTCGCGCGCGTGCAACTCGTCGTCGAGCGGCGAGAAAACGCGCTGCTGGTGCCCGAATCCGCGATATTCGCGAAGGAAGATAAGCAGCTCGTCTACCGGGTCGTCGACGGCCGCGCCGTCCAGACCGAGGTGGAGCTGGGCAAACGCCGCCCCGGGCAGGTCGAGATCCGCAGCGGCCTGGACCGCGACGCCCTGGTGGTGACCGCCGGCCACCAGCAGATACGCGAAGGAGCGCGCCTGGACGTTGCCCTCCCCGCGGCGCGGCCGGGCACAGGAAGCTGAAGTGGGACTGTTCGAGTTCTTCATCCGCCGGCGGGTCTTCTCGACGGTGATGAGCCTGCTCGTCGTGCTGGTCGGGGTGGTGTCCTACTCACGGCTCTCCGTGCGGGAGTATCCGAACATCGACGAGCCGATCGTCTCGGTGAGAACCGAGTACCTCGGCGCCAGCCCCGAGATCATCGAGACCCAGGTGACCCAGGTGCTCGAGGGCTCGATCGCAGGCATCGAGGGCATCGAGACGCTGACCTCGAGCAGCCAGCCCGAGGAAAGCCGCATCACGGTGCGCTTTCGCCTCGGCACCAATCCCGACGTCGCGGCGAGCGACGTGCGCGACCGTGTGGGACGCGTGCGCGGCCGGCTGCCCGAGGAGATCGAGGAGCCGGTGATCGCCAAGGTCGAGGCCGACGCCCAGGCGATCATCTACATCGCGTTTACCAGCAATCGGCACCGGCCGGCGGAGATTTCCGACTACGCCGACCGCTATGTGCGCGACCGGCTGCAGAACCTGCCGGGCGTCGCCGAGGTGCGGATCTTCGGCGAGCGGCGCTACGCGATGCGCGTTTGGCTCGACCGCACCCGCCTCGCCGCCTATGACCTGACGGTGCAGGAAGTCGAGAATGCGCTGCGCCAGCAGAACGTCGAGGTGCCCTCGGGGCGGATCGAAAGCCTCGACCGCGAGTTCACGGTGCTGTCGCGAACGGGCCTTACCACGCCCGAGCAGTTCCGGCAGATCGTGGTGAAGGACGCGAACGGCTTCCCGGTGCGCCTGGGCGACCTTGCCAGGATAGAGATCGGCCCGCAGGACGAGCGCCGCGTCACCCGGTTCAACGGCGACAACGCCGTGATCCTCGGCATCGTCAAGCAGGCGACCGCCAACCCCCTCGACGTCTCGAAAGAATTGCGCAAGGTCATGCCGCAGTTGGTGAGCGACCTGCCGGCCGGGATGAGCGCGAAGATCGCCTACGACAAGTCGATCTTCATCGACCGCTCGGTCGAGGCGGTCTATACGACGATTGCCGAGGCGGTCGCCCTGGTGGTGCTGGTGATCTTCCTGTTCCTGCGCACCGCGCGCGCCACGATCATCCCGCTGGTCACTATCCCCGTGTCGCTCATCGGCGCCTTCGCGCTGATGGATCTGCTCGGCTTCTCGATCAACACGCTGACGCTGCTCTCGATGGTGCTGGCGATCGGGCTGGTGGTGGACGACGCCATCGTCGTGCTCGAGAACACCCACCGGCACATCGAAGAAAGCATGGAACCGATGCGCGCGGCGATCCGCAGAATGAGTGAAATTTCGAGCGCCGTCATCGCCATGACGCTCACCCTGGCGGCGGTCTATGCGCCCGTCGCTTTTGCCCCGGGGCGGACCGGGACATTGTTCGCCGAATTTGCGCTCACGCTCGCCGGGGCGGTGCTCGTCTCCGGCGGCGTTGCGCTGACGCTGACCCCGATGATGTGCTCGCGTATGCTGCGCCCCCATGAGTCGCATGGGGGCTTCTACAACTTCCTGGAGCGCGGACTGCTCGCCCTCAACAGCGGCTACCGCCGCGCGCTCGCGGCGACGCTGCGCGCCCGCCCGCTGGTCATTGTGGTGGCCCTCGCCATCGCCAGCTCGAGCTACTTTCTCCTCACCGGCCTGAAATCCGAACTGGCTCCAATCGAGGACCGGGGCGTGCTGTTCACCGCCGGCAACGCGCCCGAGGGCTCGACCGTCGACTTCACCAGCCGCTACGCCGAGGAGTTCGAGGCCCTGCTCGGCCAGGTGCCCGAGGTCGCGCACTATTTCGTCATCGTCGGCTCGCGGGCGGTGTCGGAGCTCATCTCCTTCTCGCAGCTCACGCCCTGGGAAGAGCGCAGCCGCACGCAGATGGACATCGTGCAGGACATCCAGCCGAAGCTCGCCCGCATTGCCGGCGTGCGCGCGTTCGCCAACAACCCTGGATCCTTCGGGCAGAGCGCGCGCAGCAAATCGGTCGAATTCGTCATCCAGACCTCCGAGAGCTACCGGAAGCTCGACGAATATGTCGGAACGCTGCTCGCGGAGGCGGAGAAGTATCCGGGACTCATCAACCTCGACAGCGACCTGCGCCTCAACAAGCCGCAGTTCGAGGTCGCGGTCGATCGCGAGCGCGTCGCCGACACCGGTGCCGGCGTGCTCACGGTCGGGCGCACCCTCGAGACCCTGCTCGGCGGCCGGCAGGTGACGCGCTTCACCCAAAACGGCGAGCAGTACGACGTGATTGTCCAGGTCGCGCCGGCCGACAGCCAGACGCCGGGGGACCTGGACGCCATCTACGTCCGCGGTCCGAGCGGCGCGATGCTCCAGCTCTCGAACCTCGTCCAGGTGAAGGAGACCGTCGCGCCCAAGGAGTTGAACCGCTTCAACCAGTTCCGCGCGGCGACGATCACCGGCAACATCGCGCCGGGCTATTCGCTCGGCGAAGGGCTCGCCTTCCTCGAGCAAGCGGCCGAGCGGGTGCTGCCGCCCGCCGTTCGCTACGACTATGGCGGGCAGTCGCGGGAGTTCAAGGACGCGGAATCGAGCCTCCTCTTCATCTTCGTCCTGGCGCTCGGCTTCATCTTCCTCGTGCTCGCCGCCCAGTTCGAAAGCTTCGTCGATCCGCTGATCATCATGCTGACGGTGCCCCTGTCGATGACCGGTGCGCTGCTCGCGCTGCATCTCACCGGCGGCACGCTGAACATTTACAGCCAGATCGGCCTCGTGACGCTAATCGGCCTCATCAGCAAACACGGCATATTGATCGTGCAGTTCGCCAACCGCCTGCAAGACGAGGGCAGGCCGCTGCGCGACGCGGTGATCGAGGCCGCCGCACTGCGGCTGCGCCCCATCCTGATGACCACCGGCGCCATGGTGGCCGGCGCCATTCCCCTCGCCATTGCCGCAGGCGCGGGCGCCGCGAGCCGGCACGAGATCGGCTGGGTGATCGTCGGCGGCATGACCTTCGGCACGCTGCTCACATTGTTCGTCGTGCCGACGGCCTATACATTGCTCGCCCGTGACCGGGCGCGCTCGCTCGAAGGAAGCTTGAACGCTGTTTGACCCGGTTCAGACTCGTAAAACGACGCCCACAATCCGCATCGTCATCCCGGCGATGTGCCAGCGGACCTCAGGGCTGATGTTTCCCCGGTTTTTTCTATCGAAGTACTGTACAGATCAAGGGGACGGGGCCAGTTCTTGACCTTGCACTTACACCTCAGTGCGAAGTAAAGAACTGATCCCAAGCTTTCTCACGAAAAGGGGTCACACCACGAAAAGGGGTCAGGTCTTGCCTTTTGCCTGGCGGCAGCTTAGCCTTCCCGCTCGAAATCCGCTCGGATCGCGGTCCTCTCCCGGGGAGGAGAAAGCGCGAATGAAGATAAGGCCCCTTATGCGCACTCTGCCAGCTCTTTCGTACTTGCTCCCGGCGCACGGGCTCGGCGCGGCGACAGCGCTGCCGGATTGAATTTCCTATTGTTTTACATGAATGTAACACTTGACCCGATTCCGGGGTGCGCCGCACAGTGTTCTGAAGTCATCCACCGGCAGCGATGGTGCGTTGCATGCGTCTTGGCTGTGCTCAAGATAGCGAGGAGGATCATCATGCCCCGGCAGTTGAGTTTCGGCCAGTTGGTGACGGTATGTACAGGGGTCGTGGCGCTGGGCGCAAGTGGCATTGCAGCTGGTGCGAGCGCAGCGCGATACCCGGAACGGCCAGTCAGGCTGCTCGTGCAATTTCCGCCGGGCGGCGGCTCCGATACCGTGGCGCGCATCATTTCGCCCAAGCTGCACCAGGCACTGGGACAGCAATGGGTCATCGACAACCGCGGTGGCGCAGGCGGCAACATCGCAACCGAAATGGTCGCCAGGGCCACTCCGGATGGTCATACCGTGCTGCTTGGCCTCGGCACCACGCTGACGGTAAATCCCCTTCTTTATAAGCTGCTGTTTCACGTTGCAACAGACCTGCTGCCCGTGATCATGCTTGCAGCGGGGCAAAACATGCTGGTGGTGCACCCTTCGGTGACGGTCAAGACATTGAGGGAATTTATCGATCTCGCGAAGGCGAAGCCGGGGACGCTCATTTACGGCTCGGCCGGTGCCGGCAGCCCGATGCACCTCGCTGCGGAGCTGCTCAAGGTGAGGACAGGTATCAACTTGGTGCATGTGCCGTACAAAGGCGGTGGGCCCGCGGCCGCGGCCGTGGTCGGCGGAGAGGTGCAGGTGTTGTTCGGCAGTCTCCCGTCATCGTTCCCGCATGTTCAGGCCGGCAGGTTGAAGGCGCTCGCGGTGACCGGGCCGAAACGCGCAGCGGTGGCGCCCGAGATACCGACGATCGCCGAATCTGGCTTTCCCGGATTCGAGACGACGTTA
>MERG01000332.1:0-2502 GCA_001771985.1 Betaproteobacteria bacterium RIFCSPLOWO2_12_FULL_62_13
GATCACGATCGCGAGGAAAGTGAGAATCGAGCCAATGGCGAGCGTGGAAATGCCGGTGATCGCCTGGCCGACGGTGCAGCCCATCGACAACACACCGCCCACACCCATCAGCGCGCCGCCCGCGGCGTGGCTGACGAAATCCTTGCCCGACGAAAACCACTCGATGCGGAAGCTCCTGGTCGCAACCGCGTAGATGAAAGAGCCGATGATCACCCCGGCGAGCGCGATCACGCCGAAATTGACGAGCGCGAGGTTCGCCGGATCGAGCAGGTAGCGCGCGCTATCGCCCATCGGGCTCACGAAGGTGTACGACTGCACCTGCACCCGGCTCGGCACGTCGATCGCCATTTGCGCGAATTCTTTCCACCTCTGGCCCCAGGGGCCACCGGTGATCCACCAGCCGGCAACGATGGCGAGCCCCACCACTCCCCCGCCCAGAATGTTGTCGCGGTTGCCGCGGAAATCCGCAGACTTGAAGACGAAGGCGAGCATGCCGACAGCGACGATCGCGCCCGCGAGAAGGTGGAACCACGCCACCGAGTGCATGCCGAACATGGAGGCGAGCAGCGTGGAGAGTTCCTGGTTCGGCACGCCATAGTGCGCCAGATTGATCGTTGTCGGGCCGATCCACGGCAGGAAGACCATCTCGTAAAACGCCGACCACAACATGAAGTAGGCGGCGATCGACGCGACCACCAGCACGGTGAGCGACTTCAGGTTGCCGCTGCCGACACGCACCATGGTCTTGTTGCCGCAGCCACTGCCGAGCGTCATGCCGATACCGAACATGAGCCCGCCCAGGATGTAGCGCAGCCAGGCGAAGTTCGCGGTGCGATACGGCGGAAACGTTTCGGCATAGAGGTTGACGGTGCTCGCCGCCTCCAGCCCGAGCACGCCGATCAACGCTACCGCCATCGCGAATACCCATGCGCGCATGCGGCCGGTGTCGCCGATGTTGATCCAATCGGAGACCGCGCCCATGGTACAGAAGTTGGTCTTGTTCGCCACTGCGCCCATGATCGCGGCAACCACAAACACCGCCAGCAGTACTTGACCGTGTATATTGAATTCCATCGCGCATCCTCCTCGGCCGGACGGCGCCGAGTAACGCGTCCTCAATCAGTCGCGTGACCGAACGCGACACGTGATCATATTAACGGATTCCAATTCCTCAGGCACGGGCGATTGATTCAAATACCCGATTTTCGAGGAGGTTCAGGCGTATCGCGTGGGATCGGCGATCCCCGCGGCTTCGAAGCCGGCGCGGCGCAGCCGGCAGGCGTCGCAGCGGCCGCAGGCAAGCCCTTGTTCGCTCGCCTGATAGCACGAGACGGTAAGCGCGTAGTCGACGCCGAGCGCCATGCCGCGCCGGACGATCTCGGCCTTGGTGAACGCGATGATGGGCGTATGCAGCGTGAGCCGCTTCCCCTCGACTGCGGCCTTGGTGGCGAGATTCGCCATCGTTTCGAAAGCACGCATGTACTCGGGACGGCAGTCGGGATAACCGGAGTAGTCGATCGCGTTGGCGCCGAAGAAGATGTCCTGCGCGCCGAGCACCTCGGCCCAGGCGAGCGCAAGCGACAGCATGATGGTATTGCGCGCCGGCACATAGGTGACGGGAATGCCCTGCGCCGGCGCTTCCGGCACCGCGATGCTGCTGTCGGTGAGCGCCGAGCCGCCGAAGGTGGCGAGGTCGAGCTTGACCACGCGCTGAGCGCTGGCGCCGAGCGCTCGCGCCACGCGCCCGGCAGCGCCGAGTTCGGCGCGGTGGCGCTGTCCGTAATCGACCGTGAGGCAGTGGCAATCAAACCCCAGGCTCCGCGCGATGGCGAGCGTGGTGGCGGAGTCCAGTCCACCAGAGAGCAGAACGACCGCTTCAGCCATCAATCACCACCACGAAAAAATCCAGAATCGGCGGAAGCATCGATGCAGTCGAGAAAGAAAAGGGGGTGACCAGTGCCCCGTGACTGGAGAAACCCGATCTACCGGTCACCGTTCACCATTCACTATTCACCGATTTTCTAGTGGCCGCGTTCCTCACCCCACAGCAGCTTATGGAGCTGGATCTGCATGCGCACCGGCAGCCGGTCGCGCAGGATCCACTCGGCCAACGTTTTCGCCGGCAGATCGTGATACGACGGCGAAAAAAGGACCGGGCAAGTGCGGTCCAACCGGCGTTCGGCCAATACCTGTTTCGCCCATCCGTAGTCGGCCTCGCCGCATAACACGAACTTGATCTCGTCACGCGGCGTGAGATGCGCGAGATTACTCCACAGGTTCTTGTCGACTTCGCCTGAGCCGGGTGTCTTGATGTCGAGTATTTTCGATACCCGCGGATCGACGTCCGAGACGTCGAGCGCCCCGCCGGTTTCGAGCGACACCGCGTAGCCGCGGCCGCACAATTCCTTGAGCAAGCCGAGGCAATTCTTTTGTGCCAGCGGCTCGCCCCCGGTGACAGTGACATATCGGGGCTCGTGCCGCGCGACTTCGGATACGATCTCG
>MERG01000332.1:2511-5749 GCA_001771985.1 Betaproteobacteria bacterium RIFCSPLOWO2_12_FULL_62_13
AACCCGATGCGGCTGGTCTCGCCCTGAAGGGAGAAGAAGATCTCCGTGACACGCAGCGTCGTTGCAGAAAGAGAGGAGAGAGGAGAGAGGAGAGAGGCGGAATCAACAATGGCCATCGAGGCTTTTCACTCCTCTTCCCTTTCGCCTTTCTCCTCTCTTGCTCACTTGAGCGTCGCGAGGCGCCGCTTCGCTTTCTCGGCCGCCTCGCTCGAGGGATAGCGCGCCACCAGGCCATCCATGGTCGTCCTGGCGGCGGCGGTGTCGCCGAGTTCCATCTGGGAGCTCGCGATGTTGAGCAGCGCGTCGGGCACCGATGAACTGTCGGGGTAGGCGCTGATCAGTTTCTGCTGGCTGGCGATCGCGTTCTTGAACTCACGCAGATTGAAAAGGGAATCGCCGATCCAGTATTGCGCGCGCGGCGCGAGCGTGCTCCTGGGATGCTGCGCGATAAAGCTCTGGAACGCCACGATGGCGCCTTGATAGTTGCCGGTGCGGCGCTGGTTCTGCGCTGCATCGTAGGCGCGCTGTTCGTCGTTCGGGGCCGCAACCGACGCAACCTGGGCGGGGGCCGCACCAGCGGCCGGCGATGGTGCCGGCGATGCCGGCGCGGGGGTGCTTGCCGCCGGCGCCTGCTCGAGCCGCCGCAGCCGCGTATCAAGATCGACATACATGTCGCGCTGGCGCTTGGCGGCCATGTCGATATTGTGGCCGACCACTTCGATCTGACCACGCAACTGCCTCAACTCCTCGCGCAGCGCCTCGATCTGGGATACGAGACCGAGTATCGGCTGATTCTTGATGTCGCTTTCGATCCGGGCCAGCCGCTCGGCGAGCAGCTCCTGCTGCTCCTTCAGCCCATCCTGCTGCTCTTTCAGCCCATCGAGTCGTTTCTGCTGCTCGGTGATCTGCTTGCGCGCAACGTCGTCGTCAAACAATCCGGCATGGACCGGACCCGAGACGGCAAGGGACATCGCGGCGCCTGCGAGAACCACGAAATGCTTTACGCAGCCAACACAGTTACACCACACGCCTCACTCCTCACGGTTCACTGCTCACCCCTCACGCCCCCTCACGCATCATTCGCTGTCATAGCGGATGTCGCCACGGCGATTCTGCCACCAGCAGCTTTCCTCATGCCCGGTGCATTTCGGCTTCTCTTCCCCGAAGCTCACGGTCTCGATCTGGCTTGCCGACGCACCGAGCAACTGCATCATCTCTCTCACCGCATCGGCGCGGCGTTGGCCTAGCGCAATGTTGTACTCGCGGCTGCCGCGTTCATCGGCGTTGCCTTCGACGCGCATGCGCGCCGAGCGGTGCTGGCTCAGGTATTTGGCGTGCGCCGCCACGATCGGCTTGTATTCCTCCTTGATGGCGTTGCTGTCGTAATCGAAGTAAATGCTGCGCTTGGACAGGATGTTGCCGGGATCCTTGAGCGGATCAGCCCCTACCTTGCCGGGAACGAGCGGCTTGGCGGTCGCACTGGGAGCGGCCGGCTTGATGGCCGGTTGCTCCGGCACGGTCGCCGACGGAATGCGGTCCTCGACCTTTGCGCCTTCCTGTTCCGTCGGCGTGCTGGCGCAACCCGCAACTACACCTGCAATAAAAAGACCCATGAGAATTCTACGCATCCGTTGCTCCTCCAAAAAAAGATCCACTCATTTGACCAGCGGACCCCACGCGGGTTCACGCACGTCACCAGCCGTTTCCGTCAGCCGCTGCTTGACTCTGCCATCGCTCGATACGGCGGCTAATATACCACGCCCCCCCACCTCGCTTGCGTAGAGAATCATTCTACCGTTCGGCGCGAAACTCGGCGATTCATCGACGCTGCCGTCGGTCAGTACCTGCACCTGCCGCGTCGTCAGATCCTGCACCGCGACATTGAAGCGGTTGCCGTTTCTCTGTATGAACGTGAAGCTCTTGCCGTCGGGGCTGAATCGGGGCGAGACGTTGTAGCTGCCTTCGAAGGTGAGGCGGCGCGGCTCGCCTCCGGAGACCGACATGCCGTAAATCTGCGGGCTGCCGCCGCGGTCGGAAGTAAACAGCAGGAGCTGCCCGTCGGACGAAAAATTCGGTTCCGTATCAATCGCCGTGCTCTGGGTGAGGCGCGCCGGTGTGCCGCTGCCGTCCGCGTTGATGAGATAAATCTGCGAGGCGCCGTCTTTGCTGAGCACCACCGCCAGCCGCCTGCCGTCCGGCGACCACGCCGGCGCGCTGTTGCTGCCCCGGAAATTCGCCACCGCCTGGCGCCCGCCGGTGGTGAGCGATTGCACATACACCACCGGCTTCTTGCGCTCGAACGAAACATAGGCGAGCCGCGTGCCGTCGGGCGACCACGCCGGCGAGATGATCGGTTCATTCGAGGCGAGCACTGTCTGCGGGTTATATCCATCCGCGTCCGCCACCTGCAATTCGTAGCGCGAACCGCGCTTCACGACGTAGGTAATGCGAGTGGCAAACACACCGACGTCGCCGGTCAGTTTCTCGTAGATGACGTCCGCGATCTTGTGCGCGGTGAGCCGGAGCTGGGCTGCGGATATGTTGTAGGCGAAGCCTGCAAGCTGCGTCTGCTTGACGACATCCAGCAGCCGGAATTGGATGTCGTAGCGGGCGCCGGCGAGCGGCGAGACGGTCCCGATCACAACCGCTTCCGCACCCCGCGCGCGCCATTGCGCGTAGTCGATCTCCTGGAGTTCGTGCGGCACCGGCGTGATGCCCCCCGGATCGATCATCTTGAACAGGCCGCTGCGCGTGAGGTCCGCCACCACCACCGGTGTGAGCTTTTGCGCAAGCCCGTCCTCGGCGCGGAACGGCACGATGGCGATCGGAATCTGGTTGGCGCCGGCGCCGATGATCTCGATCGTGAGCGCCGCGCGCAGGCCCGCCGGTGCAAGCAACAGCGCGAGCCAAAGGGAGGCGATTAACAGCTTGATTGGTCGCATAAGAAACAAGACGGATGATTATTCTGCGGATGCCCGAAGTCGCTGAAAAGGCGAACTGCCTTCTCCCCTGGTTTCCGGGAAAAAGGCAGGGGTGAAGGGGCGCTTAGTCGTAATTCTATTCGGCATTCTTGGTCTTTCCTACTCTTTGGGCCGGAATCGCAGTTCGAGTTCCCGAACTTCACTGAATCTCGCCGGATCCGGCGGCGGCGGCAGCGGCTGTGCCTTGTGAATGGCGCGCTCCACGGCGGCGTCGTAAGCGGGGTTGCCACTGCTGCGCTTCAGCTTCACGCTCAGTA
>MERG01000332.1:5770-6684 GCA_001771985.1 Betaproteobacteria bacterium RIFCSPLOWO2_12_FULL_62_13
GCTTCCGGATTGCCCTGGATGTTCGGCGGCAGCACGATGTACCGCTTGATCTTCTCGCTCACGCTGCGCTTGTAGGCGTCGAGCTTGGCCTGGGCGGCGGACTGCGCGGCCTGCTGCTGCTCCTTGCGGAGCATTGCTTGCAACTCTTCGTCAAGACGCCTGGCGTCCTCCTTCTCTTTGATCGCCGCGAGCCGTTTCTTCTCCTGTTCCTCGCGCATTTTTTGTTCCGCGAGCCTTTTCGCTTCCTCACGCTTCTTTTCTTCCGCGCGCTTCTTCGCCTCTTCCTTCTTCTTCTGTTCTTCGAGCTGCTTCGCCTCGATTCGCTCCCTTTCCTTTCGTTCTTTCTCGAGCTTCTCCTTCAACGCGATATCGGGCTTGGGCACAGGCTTCGGCTCGGGTTTGGGCTCCGGCTTGGGTTCCGGTTTTGGCGCCGGCTTCGGTTCGGGCGGCGGTGGGGGCGGCTCCGCCTTGGGCCGCGGTGTCGGCGGCAACTCGCTCCACAGGTCGACGATTGCCGCCGAATCGGGCATCTTCTGCTGCCAGGAGACGCCAAACACGAGCAGCACGAAGAACAGCAAGTGCATCGCCAGCGCCAGGGCACCGGAGATTCTCTTCTCGTTCCGTGTAACGTCGTCGTAAGTCACTGGGCTCGCGGCTTGGCCAGCAGCCCCACCTTCTTCACCTGGTTCTGCTGCAACATGTCCATCACTTCCAGCACCGCCGCGTAGCGCACGTCCTTGTCGGCGGCGATCACCACCGCCTGTTCCGGATTCTTCGCCTGCGCCTGGCGGATCGCCTGCATCAGTGCGTCGCGCGTGACCCTGCGCTCGGTCGAGGATTTCCCGCGGTCACGCAGCCACAGCGACTGGTCGGTGCGAATCGACACCTCGAGCGGGGCGACCGGCGGATCCGAG
>MERG01000332.1:6712-23679 GCA_001771985.1 Betaproteobacteria bacterium RIFCSPLOWO2_12_FULL_62_13
GGCCCGGGTTGATGAGCGGCGCGGTGATCATGAAGATCACCAGCAGCACCAGCATCACGTCGATGTACGGCACGACATTGATCTGGTTCATAAGCCTTCTGCCGCTGCGTTTCTCTATCAGCACGATGGTTCCCTTCGGGCAGTGAGGAGTGAGGAGTGGGGAGCGAGGAGTGAGGCGGAAAAGCCGTCACACCGGCTCGTATCCCGCCGTCCCTCGCCTCGCGCCTCTCTTACCGCTTGCCGCTCACTGTTCACTATTCACCGTTCACTATTCACTGATCTTCAGTGCACCTGCCGCTGCAGGATATTGGAAAACTCTTCCATGAAGGACTCGAAGCGCGTGGCCAGACGGTTGACGTCACCGGCGAACCGGTTGTAGGCGATCACCGCCGGAATCGCCGCGAACAGCCCCATCGCCGTCGCGATCAGCGCCTCCGCAATACCGGGCGCAACGTGGCCCAGCGTCGCCTGCGCGACGTTGGCGAGTCCGCGGAACGAGTTCATGATCCCCCACACCGTGCCGAACAGCCCGACGTAGGGGCTCACCGATCCCACCGAGGCGAGAAACGCCAGGTGCGATTCCAGCCGGTCCATCTCGCGCTGGTAGGTCGCGCGCATCGCCCGCCGCGTGCCGTCCATCACCACGGCGACGTCCATGCCGGTCTGCTTTCTGACCTTGGCAAACTCGCGGAAGCCGGACTCGAAAATGCGCTCGAGGCTGCCGGCCGCGGCACGCGAGTTGACCGCGCGCTGGTAGAGCTCGTTAAGATCCCCGCCGCTCCAGAATTCCTTCTCGAAATCGTCGGCGAGTTGGGTCACGCGCTTGATGGTGAACATCTTGATAAAGATGTAGTACCACGAAAAGAGTGAAGCCAGCAGCAGCAGGGCCATTACGAGCTGCACCAGCACACTGGCATTGGCGACGAGGCTGATGACCGACATGTCGTGGGTGACGGTGGGACTCACGGCGCCATTCCCATTCTTGTTACGATTGCCCTTGGAATTCTAACGGGCTTGAACGTTTGCGCATCCACGCATGCCACCTTCACCTCGGCAGTCACCAGCACCTCCCCTTCGCGCAACACCTGCTGCGCGACGACCATCTGACTGGCGCCCACCTTAACGAGTTCCACGGTGACCTGCAAGTTGTCGTCAAACCACGACGGCTTGAGATAGTCGATCGCAACCGACCGCACCACGAACACCGCCAGATCGCGCGCGGCGAGCTCGCTTTGTCCGAAGCCAAGCGCACGCAGCCATTCGGTGCGCGCGCGCTCCAGAAACTTCAGATAGTTCGCGTAGTAGACGACACCGCCGCTGTCCGTGTCTTCATAGTAGACGCGAATCGGCCAGGAGAAGGATTGCGTGACGGGCGATGGGTGAGGTTTCAGGCGCCGCTCTGAACCACTGGCTCGCGCCACTGGTCGCCGGCTAAGGTCATCATTCATCATTCCGCATTCATCATTCTTTGGACCCCGCCCAAAGATCCGGCGTACCGCCTGTCCGGGGCTGCGCCAGACCGAAGTGGCGATAGGCGGAGACCGTCGCCATGCGCCCGCGCGGGGTGCGTTGCAGGTAGCCCTGCTGGATGAGGTACGGCTCGAGCACGTCCTCTATCGTGTCGCGCTCTTCTCCGATCGCCGCCGCCAGATTGTCTACGCCGACCGGCCCTCCGCCGAACTTCTCGATCACCGCCAGCAGGAGCTTCCGATCCATCACGTCGAAGCCGAGCGGGTCGACGTCGAGCATCTTGAGCGCGGCATCGGCGACGTCGAGCGTGACCTTGCCTTCCGCCCTCACTTCGGCGAAGTCGCGCACGCGCCGCAGGAGCCGGTTGGAAACACGTGGGGTGCCGCGCGAGCGGCCCGCGATCTCGCGCGCGCCCTCCGGGATGACTTCGATGTCGAGCAGGTTGGCCGAGCGCTGCACGATGCGTGTGAGCTCGTCGGCCGAATAGAACTCGAGCCGCGCGACGATGCCGAAGCGGTCGCGCAGAGGGTTCGTCAACATGCCGGCGCGCGTGGTGGCGCCAACCAGCGTGAACGGCGGCAGATCGAGCTTCACTGAACGCGCCGCCGGGCCCTCGCCGATCATGATGTCGATCTGGAAGTCCTCGAGCGCGGGATAGAGGATTTCCTCGACCACCGGGGAAAGCCGGTGAATCTCATCGATGAAGAGCACATCGTTGGGCTCGAGGTTGGTGAGGATGGCCGCGAGATCGCCGGCGCGTTCCAGCACCGGACCGGAGGTATGGCGCAGACTCACCCCCATCTCGCGCGCAATGATGTGCGCGAGCGTGGTTTTCCCGAGCCCCGGCGGTCCGAACAGCAGCACGTGATCGAGCGCCTCGCGCCGCTTGCGCGCCGCCTCGATGAAGATCGAGAGCTGGCCGCGGATCTTTTCCTGGCCGATGTACTCGTCAAGCGCCTTCGGGCGCAGCGCGCGCTCGAACGCCTCTTCCTGGGGCGAAGCCGGGGTGGCGGAGATGAGGCGGTCGGTCTCGATCATCAAAAACCCGTGATGGGTGATGGGTGATGGGTGATGGGTTTCAAAACCAGGGTTTCGCGCATTATCGCCTTTCACCCATTACTCATATCTCATCACCCATTACTGCTTCGAAAGAAGCTTGAGCGCCTGGCGGATCCCCTCGGTCACGCCGGTCCCGGCGGACAGTTGCTTGACCGCCCACGCCGCTTCGCGGTCATTATAGCCGAGCGCCAGCAACGCATTGACGATGTCATTGCCGGAGCTTGCCGCCCCGGCTGCCGCCGTCGCCGCGACCGTCGCCAGCTCGAGCTTGTCGCGCAATTCGAGCAGCAGGCGCTCGGCGGTCTTCTTCCCGATGCCGGGAACCCTGGTGAGCCGGCCGCCGTCCTGCTCTCTCACGGCATGGTGCAGATCGGCAACGCTCATGCCCGACAGCACCGCCAGCGCCGTGCGCGCGCCGACGCCGGAGATCCTGAGCAGTTGGCGAAACACGTGCTGTTCCTGCTCGGTCGAGAAGCCGTAGAGTTGATGCGCGTCCTCGCGCACGATGAGGTGCGTGAGCAGGGTAACCTCGTTCCCGGTGGCCGGTAGCTGATAAAACGTGCTCATCGGCACGTCAAGCTCGTAGCCCACGCCGCCGACGTCGACCATGATTCGCGGCGGATGTTTGGCGACGAGCTTGCCGCTTATTCTCCCGATCAAATCAGCCTCCCCCTGCGAATGCGATATCCCGCTGTAGCGAGCCCGCCCATCCCCTGACCGCCGTGTGCGTGGCAGATGGCGCACGCCAGTGCGTCGGCGGCGTCGGGGCTCGGATCGCCGTCGAGCTTGAGCAGGCGCTTGACCATTTCCTGCACCTGCTCCTTGTGGGCGTGCCCGTTGCCCACCACTGCCTGCTTGACCTGCAGCGCCGTGTATTCAGCCACCGGCAGACTGTGTATCACCGCGGCGCAGATCGCCGTGCCGCGCGCCTGCCCCAGGAGCAGCGTCGACTGCGGATTGGCGTTCACAAAGACTTTTTCAAGGGCGACCTGTCCGGGTTTGCAGGTGGCGATCACTTCGGCGAGTCCATCGAGGATCGCCTTGAGGCGAGCACTGAGTTCGCCGCTGGGCACCTTGATGCAACCGCTCGTGACGTAGGTGAGCCTTTGCCCGGTCTTGTCGAGGACTCCGAAGCCGGTGACCCGCAGGCCGGGGTCGATGCCGAGGATGCGGATGCGGGTGGCATTCGCCACTGCATCCCGTGAGAGGAGAGAGGAGGGAGGAGAGAGGCGGCTCGGACCAGTCATTTCACGTCCATTTTTCGCCGCTCCGAGTTGAGAAGGCCAGTGAGCAGGGCCAACACCTCGTCGATCGCGGATTCAAGTTCCGCGGTATTCGGGATATAACCCAGTTCGCGAGCGATCACCGCGTAAGTATCAAGTTCCGTTAAAGAACCGCGCGCGATCGCGAGAAATTGAATACGATCCTTCGCACCGGCTCGTCCCATCCCTTCGGCTATGTTTGCCGGGACCGATACGGCGGCCCGACGCATTTGGCTGGTAAGATCAAAAATCTCGCTTCGGGGAAAGGACTGCGATGCCCGATAAACGCGCTTCACGAGGGGAATCGCCTTCTGCCATGCTACGAGATCGTGATGTTTTCTGGGCACCTCGATTTTTCTCCTCTCTCCTCTCCCCTCTCTCCTCTCTAGCCGCCGTCGAAGACGGCGGTGGTATACACTTCCTGCACATCCTCGACCGCCTCCAGCGCATCGAGCAGCCTCTGCATGCGCGCGGCATCATCGCCGGTCAGCACGTTCTCGATGGTCGGCTTCATCGTCACTTCGGCAAGCTCAGGCTTGAAGCCGGTTTTCTCGAGCGCGCTCCTCACCGCGGAGAACTCGTGGGGAGTGGTGATCACCTCGATACTGCCGTCGTCGTTGGTGACGACGTCCTCGGCGCCGGCTTCGATCGCCGCTTCCATGAGTTTGTCCTCGTTCGTACCCGGCGCAAATACCATCTGGCCGCAGTGCTTGAACAGGAACGCGACCGACCCGCCGGTGCCGAGATTGCCGCCATACTTGGTGAACGTATGGCGCACGTCCGCCACGGTGCGATGCTTGTTGTCGGTCATGCAGTCGACCATCACCGCCGCGCCGCCGATGCCGTAACCCTCGTAGCGCACCTCCTCGTAATTCGCGCCTTCAAGCCCGCCGCTGCCTTTCTTGATGGCGCGTTCGATATTCTCTTTCGGAAGGTTCTGGTCCTGCGCCTTGTCGACCGCTAGCCGCAGGCGCGGGTTCGCGTCCGGGTCCGGACCGCCCAGCCGCGCGGCCACCGTTATTTCCTTGATCAACCGGGTGAACATCTTGCCGCGCTTGGCATCCTGCCGCTCCTTGCGGTGCTTGATGTTCGCCCACTTGCTGTGACCCGACATGCCGGCCTCTGCCCAACTGCGAATCTCGCCAATAAGCCGTTAAAATATCGGAAATTTTACCACACCGACCCGCTGGAACCGCCATGGCGGAACCGATACTCGTTCTGATGCCGCCTGCGCCTTCTCCCGCGCGACCGCGCAGGCACGTCTATGTGGGCGTGTTGTGCGCGCTGCTGGGCGCAGTCGGATTTTCCGCAAAAGCGGTCATCGTCAAGCTCGCCTACCAGTACTCCGTGGACGTCATGACGCTGCTCGCGCTGCGTATGATTTTTTCGCTGCCGTTCTTCATCGCCATGGCGCTGTGGTCGGACGCAAGCGTGCCCCGGGGCGGCATGAGCCGCGGCGATTGGCTGGCCGTTGCCGGTCTTGGCTTCATCGGCTACTACATCGGCAGCTATCTCGATTTCGCCGGGCTGCAGTATATCGCTGCCGGTCTCGCACGCCTGATCCTGTACCTCTACCCGACGCTGGTGCTGATCCTCTCGGCGCTGTTTCTCGGGCAGGCGATACGCTCCAGACACGTGCTGTCGCTCGCGCTGAGCTACGGCGGCATTGTTCTCGTCTTCTACGAGCAATTCTCTTTCGGCCAGGATCACCGCGCCCTCATGCTGGGCGGCGGGCTGGTATTCGCGAGCGCTGTTACGTACGCGATCTATCTCATCGCCGGCAGCCGCGTGGTGCTGAGGCTGGGCTCGAGGCGTTTCACCGCCTCCGCCTCGATTGTCGCCAGCGCCTTCGTCATTTTGCACTTCATGATCACGCACGGGCCGTCCCAACTCGCGGTGCCGCACCAAGTCTACTGGCTCACGATCGTGATGGCGGTGTTCTCGACGGTGCTGCCGCTGTGGTTGATGGCCGAAGCACTGCGGCGCATCGGCGCGAATCAGGCGGCGCTGGTCGGCTGCGTCGGGCCAGTGTCAACGATACTCTTTGCTAATGTCTTCCTGAGCGAGCCGATCACCCTGGTGCAGATGAGCGGCGCGCTGCTGGTGCTCGCCGGCGTAATGATCATCAGTTTCAGGCCGCAGACGCCCGCACGCGGCGAGCCGTAAGCAGTGAGAAGCGATAGGTAATGCCGTTGCTGCTGCTTGCCGATCCGCGCACGCCATCCAAAAAAAGCGCGCCAGCCAACGGCGCGGTTCCGATTGTGGCGCAAACGCCGCGCCATCCCGCGCAGAGAATTAGCGCGGCGGGCACGGGGACTGGAGTTAGGTTAGGCGCCCGTCGCACTCTTCAAGTGCTTCAGACCGAGTGGCTGTCGTGCCAGTGTTTTTCGAACTCCTTGTCGCTGAACATCGCCCACACCGCGAAGGCGGTGACCAGACGATAAACTGACGCCTCTTTAGACTCGGTTTGTTGGCAGGTGTTCCGGCCTGCTGCCACCTCAACGGCGAATCAAAGGTGGCCGGAACTGTCCAATTTTATTGGGGATTTCCGGAAGGAGCGATGAGCGCGCCAAACCAACCTTCGCTTGACACGCTGATTACCGAAATCGGCGGCCGGCTCTATTGCGATGCGGCGAAAGCGCCCCCCGCCCTGTTCGGCGCGCGCGGCATGCGTGGCGTGCTGCTCGATCGGGCGCTTGCCGATGAGCGGCTGCGCAACGCGTTGTTCCAGTTCATCGACGTGCTGCCGCAGCTCGAAGACAGGGACAGCATTGCCGCGCACTTTCGCGCCTATCTCGACGGCCACCGTCTGGGCGGCGTCTGGGGACGCCTGCTCAGGATCGGCAACCATCCGGCGGCGGCATGGGCCGTACGGGCGAGTGTTGCGCGCACCGCGCGCCTGTTCCTGGTGGAAGAAGAGCCCGCCGCAATAAAGCGCGCGCTTGCCGAGATCGCGGAGCTGGGAGCGGCGGCGGCGCTCGACGCTGTGGGTGAAGCGGTCCTGACCGAAGGGGAAGCTGACCAGTACCTCGCGCGCTACCTCGAGCTGCTGCGCTGGCAGGATGCCGCTCGCATGAATCCTCCGCATCTCTCGCTCAAGCTTACCGCGCTCACGCCGCGCTTCGATCCGCTCGATCCCGATGGCACCGAAAGGCGCGTGCTGGCGCGGCTCGAGCCGCTGCTGGTGGAAGTGCAGCGCACGCGCGCCGCGCTCACCATCGATATGGAACAGTATGAGCTGAAGCCCCTGATCCTGCGCCTGTTCCGCGCGCTTGCTGAAGCATTTCCAGATCCCGGCTGGCAGCCCGGCATCGCCGTGCAAGCTTACCTGCCGGAAACCGGGCGCGACATCGTGGAGCTGGCGCGCTGGGCCCGTGCGGCAAGCCGCCGCATCGGGGTGCGGCTGGTAAAAGGCGCCTACTGGGATACCGAAGTTGCACTGGCGCGCCAGCGGCGCTGGCCCGAGCCGGTATATCTGTCAAAGACCGAAACCGACGCGAACTACGAGCGCCTGACCCGCGACCTGTTCGAAGCGAGCGATGTGATCTATCCGGCGATCGCGGGACACAATTTGCGCAGCCTCGCCCACGCGATCGCGTTGGCAAAGACACTTGGCATGGCGCGCACTGACTGGGAAATCCAGATGCTTTACGGCATGGCCGAGCCGCTCGCGCGCGCGGTGGCTGCCGCCGGCGTGCAGCTTCGGATCTACGTTCCGACCGGAGACCTTGTAATTGGTGTCGCTTATCTCATGCGGCGGCTCCTGGAAAACACCGCCGGCACCTCCATCCTGCGTCAGACCTATGCGGAAGGACACGATCCCACAGCGCTGCTCGCCGCTCCCACAGCATCGGCGCCCGCGTGCGATCCCGCCCCGCCTGCGTTTGCCAACACGCCACGAACCGATTTCAGCCGCGATGGCGAGCGCGCGGCCTTCCGGCAGGCGCTGGCGCGCGCCCGGGCGCAGACAGGCGAAACCTACCGCCTGGCGATTCCCGGCGCCCGTGATACCGCGGCAGCCGGACACCTGTCGCTCAACCCGGCGCGGCCCGAGGAGATTCTCGGACGCATCGAGCTCGCCGCCAAAGCACACGCGGAGCAGGCGGTTGTCAACGCGCTACGGGCGTTCCCCGCGTGGCGCGCGGCCCCCGCCGCTCAGCGTGCCACGCTCGCCTTGCGCGCCGCCGGGCTCATGCTCGAACGGCGCGCCGAGCTCGCGGCGTGGCAGGTGCTGGAGCAAGGCAAGAACTGGCGCGAAGCCGACGCCGACGTGGCCGAAGCGATCGACCTCGTACGCTACTACGCCGGTCAGGCCGTCCAGCTCGACGGCTGGAAAACGACCCACGACTTCCCGGGCGAAACCAATGCCACGCGGTTCGAGCCGCGCGGCGTAACGCTGGTTGTATCGCCATGGAACTTCCCGCTCGCCATCCTCGCAGGCATGACGAGCGCGGCGCTGGTCACCGGCAACTGCGCGATCATGAAACCGGCCGCGCCGGCCCAGATCGTCGCCTACCGCTTTCACAGCATTCTGCTGGAAGCCGGGTTTCCGCCCGAAGTCTGTCAACTGCTCCCGGGGCGCGGCGGCGACATCGGTGATTATCTGGTGCGCCATCCGCAGGTCGATCTCATCGCGTTTACGGGCTCGCGCGAAGTGGGTTTGCGCATACTGGAGCTGGCGGCGCAGCTCGCCCCGGGACAGACGCACGTCAAGCGCGTGGTGTGCGAGATGGGCGGCAAGAACGCGATCATCGTCGACGCGGACGCCGATCTCGACGAGGCGGTACTGCAGATTCTGCACTCCGCGTTCGGCTACCAGGGCCAGAAGTGCTCGGCGTGCTCGCGCGTAGTCGCGGTCGGCGCCGTGCACGAGCGTTTGGCGGCACGGCTTGCTGCGGCGCTGGAAGCCTATCCCGTCGGGCCGCCGGAAGAGCCGCAGCACGTCTTCGGGCCGGTGATCACACGCGAAGCGCAGCAGAAGGCGCTGGGCTATATCGAAATCGGAAAGTCGGAAGGCCGGCTGTTCTTCCAGGGCCGGGCGCCCGATACAGGCTTTTATGTCCCGCCTGCGATTTTCACCGGCATCGAGCCGCATCACCGGCTCGCCCGGGAAGAAATCTTCGGGCCCGTTCTTGCCGTGCTCCGCGCCGCAAGCTTCGATGCGGCGCTCGACATCGCGCTCGATTCCGATTACGCGCTGACGGGCGGCGTGTTCTCGCGCCTGCCGCAGCATCTGGCGCTTGCGAAAGAACGCTTCCGGGTGGGCGACCTCTATCTCAACCGGCGCATCACCGGCGCGCTGGTGGCGGTGCAGCCGTTCGGCGGCGTGAGGCTCTCCGGCACCGGTGTCCAGGCCGGCGGCGCCGAGTACCTCAAACAGTTCATGTGGTCGCGTGTGGTTTCCGAGAATACAATGCGTCACGGGTTTGTTCCGTAAGACGCGCGCATCGATGTCGCCCTTCCGCGCACGCATGAACAAAACCGCCCCGCAGCGAATCTAAAGAAAAGGGGTGACGCATCATGGGGGTCGGCTGGCGCACCTGGAGAATGGCGATGAATGATATGAGTCTGTTGCCACGGCAGCTCACGGGAGCAATCCAGATCATCGGTGTGGCGTGCGGTCACGGCGCACGCGATACCCGTTGCGAGACGGCGCCCGACGCGTTACGCGCCGCGAGCCTGATCCAGCGTTTGCGCTCACGCGGCCTGAGGGCCGCGTGGGCCGACACGCTTTTTCCAAGCGCGCCACGCCGCACCGACAACCTTCAGGCCGTCCATAATGTCTGCAAGCGGCTGGCGCAGCGCGTGGAAGGGATCGTTCGGCGCGGCGACCTGCCGGTGGTGCTCGGCGGCGACCATTCGTGCGCCATCGGCACCTGGAAAGGCGTGGTGCGGGCACTCAGCCCGCGCGGTGCGCTGGGGCTCATCTGGATCGACGCCCACATGGACGCGCACACTCCGCAGACATCGCCGAGCGGCATGCTCCACGGCATGCCGCTCGCCTGCCTGCTCGGCAGCGGTTTCCCCGAACTTACCGCCATCGCCGGCGGCGCACGCCTCGATCCGCGGCACCTGTGCCTGATCGGCGTGCGCAGCTTCGAGACCGGCGAAGCTGCGCTGTTGCGCCGCCTCGGGGTGCGCGTCTACTTCATGCACGACATCGCCCGCCGCGGGCTCGATGCGGTGCTGCGCGAAGCGCTCGTCATCGTGCAAGACGGCACCGCCGGCTTCGGCGTGACACTCGATCTCGACGCTGTTGATCCCAAGGACGCGCCAGGCGTGGGCACGCCGTGCCCGGGCGGCATCCCTGCGGGCGAGTTGACCGCTGCCCTGACCAAGCTTGCCCGCCATCCCGGGCTCATCGGCATCGAGATTGCCGAATACAACCCCTATCGCGACCGCCGAGCGGCAACGGCCAGCCTGGTGGCGAACGCGCTCGACGCGATTCTCTCCGGCCAGCACGCGCTGCCGTTCGCGCCGCCCTTCATCGAACTGGAGCAGCGTTACGGCGCGCATCACTATGATCCCCTGCCCGTGGTGCTGGTAAAAGGCGAGGGCGTTTACCTGTGGGATGACCACGGGCGGCGCTATCTCGACATGATGAGCGCATATTCGGCCGTGAGCCATGGCCACTGCCACCCGCGGCTTACGCGAGCGCTTTCCGATCAGGCGCAGACGCTGGCCGTCACCTCGCGCAACTACTACAACACCCGGCTGCCGCTGTTTCTGAAGCGGCTGTGCGAACTGACCGGCCAGGACCTCGCCTTGCCCGCCAACACCGGGCTTGAAGCGGTCGAAACCGCGCTCAAAGCGGCGCGAAAATGGGGCCACAAGGTGAAGCGCATACCTGAAGGCGAGGCCGAGATCATCGCCTGCGAAGGCAATTTTCACGGGCGCTCGATCACCATTCTGGCGATGTCGTCTGAATCCCAATACCGTGACGGGTTCGGACCTTTTCCCGCCGGCTTCAAGTGCATCCCCTACGGGGAGCCCGAGGCGCTGGCGCGCGCGATCACGCCCCGCACGGCGGCCTTCCTGGTCGAACCGGTACAAGGGGAGGCGGGCATTATTGTCCCGCCGGCGGGCTATCTCGCCGAGTGTGCCCGCATCTGCCGGAAGCATGACGTGCTGCTGATCTGCGACGAAGTTCAGACCGGCCTGGGGCGGACCGGGCGCGTGCTCGCGTGCGACCACGAGCACGTCAGACCCGACGGCCTGATTCTCGGCAAAGCGCTGGGCGGGGGCCTGCTGCCGGTGTCCGCTTTCCTCGCGCGGCGCGCGGTGATGGAAGTGTTCACCCCCGGGGATCACGGCAGCACTTTTGGCGGCAATCCTCTCGCCGCTGCGGTCGGCCTCGAAGCGATCAATGTGCTGCTGGAAGAGCGCCTGCCGGAACGCGCTGCCGAGCTCGGAGAGTATTTGCTCGGCGAGCTGCGCGCAATCCACAATCCGCTGATACGCGAGGTGCGCGGCAAGGGACTCCTGATCGGGCTGGAAATCGACCCGGCGCGCACGTCCGCACGCGCCGTGTGCGAAAGGCTGCTCGCGCACGGTGTCCTGAGCAAGGAAACGCACCATACCGTGGTGCGCTTTGCCCCGCCGCTTGTCATCACCCGGCAACAGATCGATGCGGCGCTCGACGCGATCCGGAAAACATTCGCCGAACTCGAAGGGGAACTCCGGCACGCCCCCGAAGTAACGAATTGAATGCTCACATGTCACACCCCCACCCTGGCCCTCCCCCGTCGAGGGGGAGGGAAAATGGCTCCTTCCCCCTTGAGGGGGGAAGGCCGGGATGGGGGTGATTAATCGAGGACGCTCGCCATGCCGGATCGCCTCCAGCACGACTTCGTGACCGATCTCGGCATCACGCTGGAAAACCCGGCAGCTTGCTGCGGCGAGATCTGGTTGTCGGGACAAAGACTGTTCGCTTCCTTGAATCCGGCCTCGGGCGAGGTAATCGCCCGAGTCGGGTCTTGCGCGACACGGGACTATGATCGCGTCATCGCCGAGGCAAGCCGCAGTTGGCAGGCCTGGGGCATGATTCCAGCGCCGCAGCGCGGCGAGCTGGTGAGACGTATCGGCCTCGAACTCAGGCGTCACAAGGACCAGTTCGGCAGCCTGATCGCCCTGGAAACCGGCAAGATCAAGCAGGAAGGCGACGGCGAAGTGCAGGAGATGATCGACATCGCGGACTTCGCGGTCGGGCAGTCGCGCATGCTCTATGGCAAGACCATGCACTCGGAACGAGCGCATCATCGCATGTACGAGCAATGGCACCCGCTCGGCGTGGTCGGCGTAATCACGGCGTTCAATTTCCCGGCCGCGGTGTGGGCGTGGAATGCGTTCATCGCCGCCGTTGCCGGCAACGTTATCGTGTGGAAACCGTCGCCGAAAGCGCCGCTCACGGCGATCGCGGTGCAGCGCCTCGTCAATCACGTCATGCGGCAGACGGGCCACAACGGCGTGTTCTCGCTCTTTATCACCGACGAGAACCCGCTTGCCGAGCGCTTCGTCGCCGATACGCGGGTGGCTTTGATTTCGTTCACCGGCTCGAGCGCGGTCGGCAGGCATGTCGCAGAAGCGGTGGCGCAGCGCATGGGGAAGTATCTCCTCGAATGCTCCGGCAACAACGCGGTGATCGTCGACGAGACCGCCAACCTCGATCTGGCGGTGCGCGCGATTGTATTCGGCGCCGCCGGCACCGCCGGCCAGCGCTGCACCAGCACGCGGCGGCTGATCGTGCATGAGGCGGGTTACGCCGCGCTCGTCGCGCGCCTGGTTGACGCTTATTGTCAGGTCACGATCGGCGATCCGCTCGATCCGCGAACGCTGATGGGGCCGCTGATCGACGAGGCGGCGCGCGAGCGCTTCCGCGAAACCATCGCCGAACTCAAGGCGCGCGGCGCGGAAATCCTCTACGGCGGGGAGGTATTGCCGGGGCCCGGCTGTTTCGTGCAGCCGACGCTGGTCAGGGCCGAGCCCGCGTGGGAGATCGTCAAGCGCGAGACTTTCGCTCCGATTCTCTACGTGATGCCTTACCGCACGATCGAGGAGGCGATTGCGATCCACAACGACGTGCCGCAGGGCCTGTCATCGGCGCTCTTTACCGAAAACCTGCGCCATGCCGAACAATTCCTCTCGGCCGCGGGCAGCGATTGCGGCATCGCCAACATCAACATAGGCACCTCCGGAGCGGAGATTGGCGGCGCGTTCGGCGGCGAGAAGGAAACCGGCGGCGGGCGCGAAGCCGGCTCCGACGCCTGGCAAGCGTATATGCGGCGGCAAACCAACACCGTCAACTGGGGAACCGATCTGCCGCTTGCGCAGGGAATCAGGTTCGGAGTCGATTGAGCGGGCCCGCTGGCGCAACCGTCATTCGCACTTGGCGGCGAATGCCTCACCCGGCGCGAGGCTTTCCGCGCACTTCAGCATGCGAAAGAGATTCGAGTGGTTGTATTTCTGCGCAAACTCCGCGGCGGTGTGCCCTTGGTGGACCCTGATCCTTGGGTCGGCGCCGGCAAGCAGCAGCCAAAGCGCCGTGATGTGGTGTCCCTGTATCGCCGCCATCATGAGTGGGGTATTGATGTACGTCATCCCGTCCTGCGTATCCGCGTCGACCCGCGCCCCGCGTTCCAGAAGAAAGCGGACGGTGCGATCGCGCCCTTGGTAGGCGGCATAAGCCAATGGCGTGTAATGGTGAGGATCGTTTTCAATATCCGCACCAGCCTCTACGAGCATCCGAACGGCTGCCTCGTGCTGTTCGTAGGACAATGCGTCGCGTTCACGGTCTTCCTTGAAAAAGAACGAAGCCAGCATCAGCGCCGTCTCGCCGGCCGGGGTCCGGGCGTTGACATCGGCGCCGGCTGAAATCAGGTATCGCATTACCTCCAATGAGGCGGACCGTGCCGCGATGGTGATGAGGGGGGTTCCCTGTGGATAACCCGGCGCCGGAATCGGTTCATTGACGCTCGCCGACCGCGACATGATCAGCCCTTGAACGTATTCCACGTTGTCCGCTAGGATCGCGTTATGAAGGCCATCCACGTCCAGCATGCGCGAATCGCGTGTGAAACCGGCACAACCGGCCACCAGCGACGCGACAAGAATACTTCCCGCGAATGCCCTGGCAAACGCAATATACGGGCTCATACTCTCAACGCATCTCAATGTTTCCCGACGCTCGCCGCCCGTCGTTCGCGCAAATCCCGCCAGAGGTAGTAAACAGTCCGCGACTTCCCGGCCCGCGATGCGCGGCAATGCGGCTTGTGGCCGCTTTCCGTCACCATCTTATCAGTATAGTCAGGTTCCGTGATGGCCGACAGTCGGGATTCACCTGCACCTGCCCCCGTATAACACAGTATGCGATGATGTCCGCAGTTCGGTCTAGCAGCCTGTGGGACTTGAACAGCCGACAGTCTGCTAAGGAGTTTGTCGGGACAAAGTCCGACAAACTCCTAGTGTGATGGAGGCTTTCGCTTGTTGGTGAGATTCGACAGTGACGCTGGCGTCATCATCATGTTCGGCGACATAGCCGTGAAACTCCTCAAGATGATGGGGCAAAGCGGAGCGCTGCCGGGCGCGATCCTGCCGGAGGACATCCCGGCAGCGCTCGAACGCCTGAAGCGGGCGGTAGCCGCCTACCAGGAGCCGCCGTCTTCGGACGAGAACAGGGACCGGGACGGGGAACCTCCAGTAACCCTGCGACAGCGCGCCTTCCCGCTGACCGAACTCCTCGCCCGCGCCGCCAAGCGGGAGTGCCACGTGATCTGGGAGGAAGAGCAGCCGCCACTCGGCTGACGCTTACACCAGCCACGAACGATTGTTTACGCTGTTGACGGCTAAGCGGCCAATTGGTGAAGCTCATGGACGCGCCCGAGACGAAAAGCGCGCTTTCCAATTTCTACTTCCACGCCACCACCGCTTATGACATCATGCGGCATAACGGCTTGGAAATCGGCAAGGGCGACTTCATGGGCGCGAGCTGACCGGCCGGGGCGCCGGCGGCGGCCGCGGGACGGCACCGGATGCAGCACCTTCGGGGAGGGCGTACCATGCAGCAACTGACGCGCAACGTCTTCGTCGAAACGCAGATCCGCGGCTGCAGCCACGGGTTCGTGACCACCTCCGACGGCGTGGTCACGATCGACAGCCCGCACAAGCCGAGCGACGCACTCAGGCTCAAGGCCGAGGTCGCGAAGCACGGGCCGTTGCGCTACATCATCAACGCGGAGCCCCACGGCGACCATTGGACCGGGAACGCCTACTTCGATGCGCCAGTGATCGCGCATGAAGGCGTGCGCCGGCGCATCCTCGACACCAACATGGAGGAGCACGTCGCGCGGGTCGCCACCTTCGGTCCCGAGGAACCGAAGCTCCTTGAAGGCTACCGCCCCAACGCGCCGGTCATCACCTTTCGGAGCGGCATGACGCTCCACGTGGGCAACCACACCTTCCAGATGATCCATATGCCCGGCCATACCGCGTACCAGGCGGCGATCTGCATCAAGGAGGAAGGCGTCGCTTTCACCAGCGACAACATCTTCCACAAGGTGCAGACCTGGCTGCAGGAGGCGAACCCCGACCTGTGGCTGCTGGCGCTCGAATCGCTGCGCAGGCTCGACGAGGAAGTCTTCGTTCCGGGCCACGGCGCCGTGTGCGGCAAGGACTACCTTTCCGAGCAGGCCGCGTTCATTGAGGAGTGGAAGGCCTACGTCAAGAACGCGATCGACCGCGGCATGACGAAGGACGAAGCCATCGAGCGCCTGACCGCCATGACCGACCGCTATCCGATGGACGTAGGGCAGGACGGAATGGCGCCGAGCGTGATGAAGCGCAACATGGCGAACCTCTACGATTACTTCAGCGGCAACCACCGATCCCCATGATCTTGCGCCCCCCGTTTTGCGCACGCCTGGTCCTCATCGCGCTCACGTTCTTCGCGGGGGCGCTGCAGCAGGCTCTCGCGCAGGAAACCTCTCGTGAAGTGGGCGAAGGTAGTCAAAGCCACCGGCATCGAGCCCATGTGACGGGGGCGTGACATGGTAGACATCCAGGCCTACCCCTATCTGTGCTTCGTCAGGTTCGACCTGGTGGAGAAGGAGTTCGACCGCCAGTTCAACATCCACTTCGACGATCATATCCAGGAGTTGGCGGACCGGCCGGGCTACTCCACGGCCTGGCGCACGCGAGAGCTGCGCGGCGGCGATAACGAAGGCGTGATGGAACAGGAATACCAGCAGATCTACGCCATCAGCGATCCCGGGCTGTTCAAGTCATCCCCGCAAGACCCGCCGCCGCCCATCATGGAAAAGGAACCCTGGCGCCGCGACATCAGGAATTGGGGCCGGGTGTTTTACCGGGTGCTGTCCCTGATCGAAAAGGATGCCCGCGCCGGGCGCTGCTGGGCGCGCTGCGAAAGCAATTTCCACGGCACGGCGGCGGAAGAAACCCGATTCCAGTCCGAGAGCGCGCAGCACCTGAAGCAGGTGCTGGAACTGCCCGGCATCCACCGCGCCTGGCAACTGCAGCATGCCCCTCACGCCGCCCAGATCGGCCCCGACCCGGCCGGCAATTACATGCATCTGTACGAAGCCGATGCCCCGGAAAATCTCTTCGACCCCAGCCTGGGCGAGGACCGGCTACCGCTGAAGGCAGGACAGGAGTTCGCCGGCCGGCACTTTGCGCGGCTGCTGCTAAAGGCGGAGCCGCGGCGTTGAACATCCCGCAATTGAACCGCCAAGGACGCCAAGGAAATCAATCCCAAGGCCAATCGTCAGATTGGGAGGGTTCCGTGATTCACGTTGTGATCAAACGACACCGAGCGTTGATCTTCGCGCTGGCGCCCTTAGTGAAGATTGAACGCGGCAGCGGCAATGTATTTCTTGATATCGGGTTTTCGCCCGAGGACGCAGAACCTGCTGCTGCGCTCCGACTTGATGTCGAGAATCGAGCAGTTCGTGAAGCGCAGCGGCATGACCCAAACCAGGCGGCGCGCGCACTCGGCGTCACTCAGCCGCGACTCAACGCACTGCTGAAAGGCAAAATCGACCAGTTCAGCCTCGACTCCTTGGTCAACATGCTCGGCCGCGTCGGCATGCGCGTCGAAATGAAGGTGAAGAAAGCGGCCTGATGTGCGGATCCATTATTCGAATGCCTGCCGACAAGCGCGAGCGG
>MERG01000333.1 GCA_001771985.1 Betaproteobacteria bacterium RIFCSPLOWO2_12_FULL_62_13
CTGCTGCCGGTCGAGCATGTACTGCATGCAGTCGCGCAGCACGCGGATGTCGTAGGGATTGTGTTCCATCTCGAACACGACGCCGTCGTACGGCGCGGCATTGATCGCCTGGGCGGCGCTGATCTCGGGCGCCGAGAAGGTGACGAAAGCGGGTTTGCCCTGTTCCAGGGCCCTGATTGCGCCATTCAGGCGCGGCGTCTCAGCCATGGTGTTGCTCCTTTCTTCAAGTCGCTTGCCGCGGTCCCAAGCGTTGCGCTCTAATCGACCTTGGTGCCCGCAAGTTTGATGAGCTTGCCGTACTTGTCATAGTCGGATCTGATCCGCGCCGCCGTTTGCTCGGGAGTCATGTACCAAGGTTCAAATGACGCCAGCTTGCTCTTCATGTCCGGGCTCTCCAGCGCCTTCTTGATTTCAGCATTGAGGCGCTCGACATCGGTCAAGCCGCCGGCCGGCCACGCTATGACCACGCGTACCGGCTTGCTGGGGTACCCCTGGGCTATCAGGGCCCCTGGTGTGATGAGCCCCGAGATCACGGCCACGGCAGCAGCCGAACTTTCGGCCAAGCGCATCATCGTTCTTTCCTCCTGACGCATTGGGCTCGGAATGACCTATCCGAAGCACGCGCCGGAAATGTTACTCCGACCCGTCGAATTCTCAAGCCGAATGAGGAACAACACAATCGCCTCGTCTTGCGGCGCTATCGATGGCACGGCAAATTCACGCATCTCATTGAGCTTGCGTGCTGGCCGACGCTCGTGCCAGACAGCGCAAAATCAGTCACAATCGAAACTGCGGACTCTGAACCGTCCTGCTGCGATGGTGGCGAGTGCGGGCAGGTAGCCTGGAACAAGCGGAGCGCCCGATAAAGCCATTCGAGGGCAGGCTCCTCCGGGAATCCCTATCCCGGGATTTCATTGCATTCCATCCGGGCTTCTACGTTCACTCGTTGGAGGCGGCGGGCTACGATTCCGCGGATGGTCGATAAACGCATTGAGCGCGGACTTCGTAATCATGAGCGCTCCGTCAAATTTCGAGGAAGAGCGGACAGCAAATGAAAATCACCCAGGTGGAAACGATCGTCGTCAATATGCCGATGATCATCGACGGGCCGGTGGTGCCGCAGGCGAGCGGCAGGGCGCGAACCAGCATCGACGCGCTGCTGGTGCGTATCGATACCGATGAGGGCGTGAGCGGCTGGGGCGAGGGGTTCGGACACCGTATCTTCACCGCGACGCGGGCCGCCATCGACTCCTTCATCGGCCCGATGTGCGTCGGGTGCGATCCGACCGCGATCAGCACGCTGGTGGAAGAGGTGCAGCGAAACCTGCATGGCGTCGGGCGCAACGGGCCTGCGATGTACGCGCTCTCCGCGATCGACATCGCGCTGTGGGACATCGCCGGCAAACTCGCGGGTTTACCGCTCTATCGCCTGCTTGGCGGGTCCCCGCGCACGGATCTGCCTGCCTACGCGAGCCTGCTGCGCTACGGCGAACCGGGTGCAATTACGCGTTACGTCGAGCGCGCGCTCAAGCGCGGTTACCGTCATATCAAGCTGCACGAGATCAGCGTTGCCGCCGTCAAGGCGGGGCGGGAAGCGGCCGGACCGCACATCCCGATCATGGTCGACTGCAACTGTTCCTGGACAATAGACCACGCGATCGCAACGGCGCACAAGCTCAGAGCGCTCAATCTCACGTGGCTTGAGGAACCGGTGTGGCCGCCGGAGGATCACGCCGGCCTTGCCCGGGTGCAGGCGCAGGGCGGAATTCCCACAGCGGCCGGCGAGAACGCGATGCTGCCCGATTTCAGGAGGATGTTCGAAGCGGGCGCGATCACCTACGCGCAGCCGAGCGTCACCAAGGTCGGTGGCGTGACGCAGATGCGCAAGGTGATGGCGTTGGCCGATGCGTTTGGCGCCAACGTGGTGCCGCACTCCGCCTATTTTGGGCCGGGGCTCATCGCGTCGATCCACTGCATCGCCGCTATGCCGAACGAGGGCCTGGTCGAACGCTACGACTGCGACTTTGCCGTGAACCCGCTGCACGATGCGATCCACCCGAACAAGGAAGGCCGCATCGCTGTGCCGCAGGGACCCGGGCTCGGCATCGATCCCGATCCGGCCGCAATCGAACAATTGCGGGTACGCTGAGGGCAGGTCGTGATCAAGGAAGCGGCGAGGCGCGCGGCGCTCGCCACGCAGGGCACACCGTCAAAAAACGCCTTACCGAGCGTCTTTTCAGACTTTTCCGGCGCGGCGTTTCCTGATGTGTTCCACGACCCCCTTCTTGCCAACCCTGGTTGTGGGCTTCCAGATGTTCTTGTGCTTGACCAGGTCTTCTTTCTCCCAGACGTGCGACGCATCACCCATGTAGACGATGAACACTTCGCATCCGTCCGGATATTCGTAGGGCCCGTGGGGAATGTCCCAGCCGAACACGTAATCGCCGGGGCGCAAATCCTTCCCGGCGACGCACATGCGGCCTTTGGTCACCAGGATTGAATGCCAGCTCTTGTGCGTGTGCCTGGGCTCGACGTATCCCGGCGGGAACCTCTGCTTCATGTCGAGGCGTTTCATCACCGGGTCGTAGTTCAAGACCTTGACCTTGACCCCGGGAGGCAGCTTGAGCAACCCCCGGATGTCGTCGCTTTCCCATTCGACCTCATGGTCGTGGATCGCCTTGAACGTGTGATCGAATTGATCCGCCGCCTTGCGTTTTCTTGCCATTGCCATTTCGTTATGTCTCCCACTCAGTGTTGACTCAGTTTGATACCTGCGCGGTCAGCATATTCCATCGGACGCAGAACATCTGCATCGACGCTTTCCATTTCCTGTTACTCCGCTTGCAGGAGGTCAAACATTTCCTCGCCCAAGCGCGCCCGCGCTTCGTCGTGCAGGGGTTTGACGGCGCGGACGAACGCATCACGCTCGACCGGGGTGAGCTCCACGATCGCGCCGCCTTCGTTTTCAATGGCTCTTCTGGCGATTTCCTCTTCCTTCACGGCGAGGCCCCGTTGCGCGACGACGGCTTCGCGCGCGGCTGTTTTCATCGCCGCCTGGAACGCCTCGGGCCAGGCGTCGAACGCTGCCCGGTTCACGTAGATTCCACGCGACAGGTAACAATGGCCGGTGAGCGTGTGATAGCGGTGAACCCTGTGGGCGCCGTAATCCACCGTGTTGGCCAGCGGATTCTCCTGTGCATCAACGGCGCCGGAGATGATGGCCTCCAGCCCCGGTTTAAGGTCGAGCGCAAAGGGGATTGCGCCCAGCAATTCGAAGGTCCGCGAATGGATTTTGCCGGGCATCAGGCGTATTCGCATGCCCGCCAGGTCCGCCGGCGTGCGTACCGGGCGCAGGCGGTTCGAAACGTGGCGGTAGCCGTTTTCGAAGTAGCCGAGGAGGCGGTAGCCGATGCGCTCCTCGATTTTCCGGCTGAGGTAGGTGCCGAGCTTGCCGTCCATGGCGGATCTGGCCTCATCAAGACTTCCGAACAGGAACGGCAGATCCGCGAATTCCAGTTCCGGGACCCGATCGGCGAGGTAGCTGGTCGACTGATAGGCGAGCGTCAGGATTCCGTGCTCGGCCATCCACAGCAGATCCCCCGCTTTATACCCCAGATCCAAGACGTTCCAGACATACTTGACGTCCACATCGTTGCCGAATTCCGCCTCGAGCCGGTTGCCGAGAACCTTCAGTCCGCGGCTGCAAGTCGTTGTCGGGGGGCCGTAGCCCCCCATACGGATTTGAAAGGGATCGCTCAATTCAACGCCTCCGTTTTTTGCTCGGCCCGGTGAGGACCGGAACGGTGTCGTGCTTCGAAACTCGTCGCCCCTCTTGGCTCGGCTCATTTCAACGTAGACAATACGCCTGGAGGCGTGCGCTGGGCAAGGCGTTGCAGAAGGTCAATCCGAAGCGCCGGCGGCATCGCTCAGGTTTTTCCCGTGAGGACAAGGCAGAGGAACGGCCCGGGTTTCATTTCGCGCATCTCGCGCTGTCCCTCGAGCGGCTCGATCACCTGTGCGGGCGGCGCTTGCAGCGGATCGGGCTCTCCGCGACACAGAAGTCCATCGAAGAGGTCGCGCGATTTCCGGTGGGCTCGGGTTCGCGCGACGCATGCACCATCGTCAACCGCGGCTGCCGGCGGTACATCGATGTCGCTATCGAGGTGCCCGGCTCGCCGCTCGAAGCGGTGATGGCCGCCGAAGTGTGGCAGGAAGTTTATCACCGCCTCAAGCCCCTTCGCTTGGACGACGCAAGTCGCAAGCGGCGAGCGATATGTCCGCTGCCGCGGAAGCGCGCAGCAAGAAAAGGCAAGATGAAACACCCCGCCGCAACGGGGTGTTTTGGCGTTGATCGCAACGCCGTCTTCTCAGCGGCGATGCAGAGGGCGCTGTCCCGTGCCGAGCACGAGCAGCGATCTCAGTTCTCGCAGAACTTCGTAACGGGCACCGGCTCCTTCGCGCCTTTACTTTCCCAGAACATCAGCTTGGAATCGACGCCTTGGCTCACAAGATAATCCTTGACCGCCTTGGCACGATCCTCAGCGAGGCTTTCCTTTCCGTCTGCCGCTTCCAGCCGGTCGATATGGCCCGTGATGATCACCGAGCCCACCGCGGTCGGTCGCTTATCCCGGCCGGCTCCCTGTGCCAGGGTTTTCACGAGCTTGTCCAGCTCGGCCTTGCCGCCATTCTTGAGCACGGCGCTTCCGGGATCCCAGGCGCTGTCGCCCTGCGCGAGCGCACGAAGCTGAACCGACTGTCGTCCCGGCTTCCCGGGTTTCGCGCCCGGCTTGGGCTTGGGCGGCGGTTTGACCTTGATCCCGCCAATCTCGACCATGACCCGGCGATTCGGCTGCAAGCAACCCACCAGTTCCGGGCTCGCCACAGTGGCGCATCCCGACAAGAACGCTACTGCCACGGCAACCGTCAATGCCGACTTCTTCATTGTGTAGTCCTCCCGGTATGTTTTTCACAGTGGGCGACGCAATACCAAGCGCCGTCCCGTTGCTATTCTACGGCGCAATGCACGGTTGCCGCAACTCGGCAAAAGAACGAAGCGAATCGCGTGAGAAGTTGGCAGCCCGCCGCGGGCTCGAACCGCGAACCTTCCGCTTCAGAGGCGGACGCTCTACCAATTGCGCTAGCGGGCAGCAGAACGCTCCAGTGGGCTTTGCTCCCATCAAGTTGAGCGGCGACTTTGAATCTATTCGACCGCATTACGGCGCGCCGAGTTCTTTTCCGGAGATCGTGAGCTCTGCGCCAACAGGGTCCACCTGCTGGACTTCACGCAGGCGCTTCGATGAAGCTGTGCGAGGTTCGGGCGTGCGGTCTACGCGCTCTGCCCCGGCCGAGTCGCTACCGACATGCTACTCCGGCAGACCCAGCCGCACGGACACCTCGGCTGGCTTGCCGGCCCGCAGCAGCGACAGTGCGACGGTCTCGCCGGGCTGGTGCCGCTCGAGCGCCTCCAGGAGCCCGTCCAGGTTGGTGACCGGCTTTCCACCCAGGGCTGTGATGACGTCGCCGGCAATGATGTCACCCGCCTGGCCACGCTGGAACGGCTTGATCCCCGCTGCTTCGGCGGGGCTGCGCGGCAGCACTCCCAGGACCGCCACTCCTTTTGAAATCCCCAATGCGGCGTTGAATTGCTCCGGCGCGGCCTGGATGCCGAGCGCGGGGCGGATGAATTTGCCGTCCCGAATCAGGCGCGGCACGATGCGGTTGACCTCGTCGACCGGGATGGCGAAGCCGATTCCCGCGAACGCGCCCGACGGGCTGAAGATCGCGGTGTTTACACCGATCAAGCGGCCTGCGGAGTCCAGGAGCGGCCCGCCCGAGTTGCCGGGATTGATCGCGGCGTCGGTCTGGATCACGCCGCGGATCGCGCGCTGCGTCACCGACTCGATTTCTCGGTGGAGAGCACTGATGATGCCGGTGGTGAGCGTCTGGTCCAGACCGAATGGATTGCCGATGGCATAGACCTTCTGACCCACTTGCAGGTCCTTGCTTGTTCCCACGGCGATAGGCTTCATTTTTTCCTTCGGCGCGTCGATGCGAAGCACCGCCAGGTCCCGGTCCGGGAAAGCGCCCACCAGCGCCGCCTTCCACGTGGTCTGGTCGGAAAGCGTCACGCGTGCCGCGCTGCCCCCCTCGATTACGTGGAAATTGGTCACCACATGTCCCCCGTCATCCCAGATAAAGCCGGTGCCGGTGCCCTTCGGGATTTGCATCACATCGAGCGGAAACAGGCCGCGCGCCACTTCCAGCGTAGTGATGTGCACGGTTGATGCCGATGCCGCATTGAATACCGCAATGTTGTTCTGCTCGTCCTCGGCGAGAGAGCCCAGGGCGAGCACCGCGCGCGGCTCGGCCGGAACGGTCCTTGTTCTGCCCGGGATCCCACCCCACGGCCCGAACCACCAGAGCAGTAACGCGGCGGCGATCACCAGCAGCAGCAAGCGGCCGATGGCTCCGCCCTGCCGGCCGCACGTATGTTCAGAAGGCAAGGGACGTTGAATGCTTCGCAAGCTTGTGTTTCCCGGTTGACTGGCCGGTCTGCGATCCCGTGTCAGAAGGCTACGAACAGCATCCCGCCCAGGCGGGTTTGCTTCTCGCCGACGGTCCGCGGTTTGCGGTCGCCGGCGTCGTGTTTCTCCCGATGCGCGCCGCTCAACGCTGGACTAAGCCGCATCCGCTTGGAGCGCCCACTTTGCGGGATCGACCCGCTTGAACTGTTTGCTGAGCGCGAGCCCTTGCGCCTGGTACGAGGAGCCGATGCCCGAACCGTATATCTTCGCGGGTTTTGCGAGCAGTCTTTCGTAGACCAACCTTCCCACCGTCTGCCCATCCTCGATCAAAAATGGAACTTCATGGGTCCGCACTTCCAGCACCGCTCGCGTGCCCGAGATGTCATTGGCTCCGTACCCAAAACCCGGGTCGAAGAACCCGGCATAGTGGATGCGGAATTCGCCGACGGACGGGTCGTACGCCACCATTGCCGCGGCGTAGTTGGGTGGTATCCGGATCTTTTCCTTCGATACGAGTATGTAGAAGTCATCGGGATCCAGGACAAGCTTCCTGCCCTTGGGACGGAGAATCGGGTCCCAGAATTCCCAGGGATCATAGTAATTGACTCTCGCCAGGTCGATGAGAGGCGTGTGTCTTTTAGCCTTGTATCCCACGACAGGCGAATCACCCACTCCTTCCAGATCAACGGAGATCCACAAACCGTCGCTGATTATCGGTGCTCCGCGAGTATCATCGCGCATGAAAACAAGCGTCTCGCTTTCATCGAGATCGCGATGCTCCTTGTCCGAGGAAGCCGGGTTGCCCCGGAGAAATCTGAGCTGATTCAGCGTCGCTCCCTGTGAGACGAGAATGCTGAACGTGCGCGGAACCACTTCAGCATACAGCTTGCCTCTGTAGCCTGCCGGCACGCGTTCGAATTCGGTCCCGTAATCGGTAATCAGCCTGGTAAAAACGTCCAGGCGGCCCGTGGTGCTCTTTGGATTGGCCTTCCCTGAGATGTCCTTGGGCAATCGCAACTCTTCGAGTAACGGCACGATGTAAACACAGCCCTTTTCCAGCACGGCCGGCCTGGAGATATCAATGTCGTGCATTCGCAGATCGCCGATCTTTCCGGCTACCGAAGAGGTCTTGCCGGGCAGAAAGCTTGCTCTGACGCGATGCGCCACGGGTCCGAGACGGAGGTCGATGCTAGCCGGCTGAATCTGATCCGCCGATATGGGCACGCTTGAGGTTATCGCCCGGCTCTCCACCAACGCTTGAACGTCTTGAGAGGGCAAGATTCCCGTCGTGACGTCGGCGAATGACTGGAGGTCTTTTTCCAGTTCGGGGAACAGGCTTTTTATGGGGCGAAACATCGGCAAGAAAAGAAGTCGATGAAATGGGGCGACTCGCTTGATTGGGGCAATCGGTCAGGAGCGTTTCTTCAGCTAACGAGGTTTTCCCGACAATCGAAGCCTATAGTATTGCGCGAAACACGCAAGAGAGCAAAATCCCCGTGACTCGTCCTGCCGCTGCCGACTCACATCACTTCGCGTAGGGCTTTCGGCGTAAACTGGACGGCAGAATAGAAACTTGCGCCGGGGTCGGGTGACTAACGTTCATGTGGCACGCGAAGCACGAAGACGTCGAAATGCTCCTGAGGCGCGATGTTCGGGCCTCCCTGCCGCTTGGACGGCAGTTCCTGCTCTACCTTGATCCGTGCGCGCTGTTCAAGGATGCGTCTCGAGGGCGGGCTGACGTACAAAGGCGGGCGCGTTCCTATAACTGCGCCATGCGCTGGTTGCTTCTTCCATATCTCCAGCGCTGGATCATGATTGCCGCGTCGCTTTTTCTCGGCATCGCGCCGGTTGAAGCGCTCGCTGCCGGGAGGCCGTGGTTCATCATCCTCGCCGCCGCGTTCGCGGTAGGTTGTTGCGTTGCCGTGGCGGTGATTGTATATACGGCGGCTGCATATCTGCTTCTGGGGTTGAGCGACAAAAGCCGCCTCGCTTGAGCAAGCGGATCGATTCATGCCCGCCGCCTGAACGAATCAGCATACCCCGGACTTGTCGATAGCTCTTGACAGCCCCGTTGCGGGCGGGGTCAAATACAAGAACCAACGCGCCGCGAGCGCTTATGCTTCGCGGACTTCGACGAACTTCACGTTTTCACTCAGACGCATTGCAGGAGGAAATCCATGCTCAAGATCAGAACAACTCACACCTTGGCGGTATCCGCAGCGGCCGTTGCCGCCGTCTTCACTGTTTCGGCGATTGGGGGGTCAGCTTACGCGCAGGAGCGCAAGTCGATCCGCTGGGCCACGTCCAGCGTGGATTCCTATGGATACAAAGTCGCCGCAGCGATGGTGAAAGTGGTCGAGGAAGCGCTGGGCGGCCAATACACCGTGACGGTCAATCCGTACCCGTCGACGACCGGTGCCATGAAGGCGACGATGGACGGCGATGGAGAGATCGGCTACACGGCGGACGTCGGTATGACGCAGGTCTATGCCGGCGAAGGCGGGTTCAAGAACTACACTGCCAAAAAGGGAAAATTGGTGCATGCATGGTACGCCTACCCGATGGAGTCGTTCATGGCCACATCGGCCAAGGTAGCCGGCAAGTACAAATGCTGGGGAGACTTCAGCGGCAAGCCGGTATTCTTCACCACCGCCGGCTTCATGAACTGGCTCAACTTCATACGCATCTACAAGGCGCTCGGCTACCAGTTCAAGCATGTCCAGATCGACCCCAAGACCCAGAGTGATGCGTTGCAGGCCGGCACGATCGCCGGTGCGGTCGCCTACACCACCGCCGGCCGCTCGCTCGCGAGTTACTGGAAGGAAACCGACGTGCGCATGGACGTGAAGGTGATCAATCCGTGCCCGGCAGAGGTCACCAAGTTGAAGGCCGCCGGCCTTGCCGTGGTGGAGGTCGATCCGAAGCTCGCGTTCAGCAAGGACGTCGGGGTCAAGCAGATCCAGGGCGTGCCGATCCTCTTCGCCTACAACGTGCGGCCGGATATGCCCGAGGATGTTGTCTACAAGATGCTGAGCGCGTTCTACAAGAACCGCGAAAGCCTCGCCAAAGCCGATCCGGGCTTCACGCCCATGGCCAAGGATTTCGTCGGCATGCAGGTGCAGGGGATCAGCGCCAATCCGGATATTCCGGTGCATTCCGGATTGGCCAAGTTCCTGAAAGAACACAAGGCCTGGAACGACAAGTGGAAGATCGCGAAGTGACCGCGTAAAGGGTCGCTGGAGGCGGGGAGCCTGCGATGGTGCAGGGCCCCCGCGCGGCCATCTGTGTCGATTTCACATACAAATGCCATAGGCCGCGCTCCGGCGGTACCGGGCGATGCAGACGCAGGAGTCCGGCCACCGCCTCCGCCGAGCGTAGAAATGTGTCGTGCCGATCCCGCACCGGCCCGCAGGACGAAGTCCGCGTTACACCAACAGGGGAACATCCATGCCGATTGACTGGCTGAAGCGTCACGCCAATCTCAGGAACCTGACCTTTGCTTTGTCGCTGGTCATGTTCGTCTGGGTGGTCTGGTACTGCTACACCGGCTTCGGCGGCGCGCAGGAATTGGTGTCCCGGTTATTGCCGATCGCGCTCATCCTGCAAATCCTGTTCATGTATCAGAAGGATTTTCTGTACAAGTGGTTGCCGGCAGTGGCGAACCACGTACTGGTGGTGTTCTACATCGGCATCTGCGTCTATGCCTTCATCTACTTCCTGTTCGAATACGAAGAGATCGCGATCTACCGGCAGGGTTCCTACACGACGCAGGATTTCGTCGTCGGCCTGCTCATGTTCCTGCTGGTGATGGAACTGTCGCGGCTGGCCCATGCCACTCTGTTCTGGGTCAATTTCGTGCTCGTGCTCTACACGCTCTTCGGATATTTGAGCCCGCTCGACTTTTTCTGGCATCCGGGCACGAGTTTCTATCGCGTGGTCACTTCCAGCACGGTTGAAATGTCGAACGGCATCTACGGGATCTACGGCCAGATTGCATTGACCCTGATCGCGGCCTTTCTGCTGCTTGCCGCGGTCGCAAACGGATTCGGGGCGCAGAGCGCGATGATCCATGTCATGCAGCGCCTTGCCGGAAAATCACGGCAGATGGTGCCGCAGGCGGCCGTGCTCGGCTCGCTGTCGATCGGCATGGTGAGCGGCAGCGGTTCGGCCAATGCGGTCGTGGTCGGCAGCATCACCATTCCGCTGATGAAACGTTATGGCGTGCCGGGAGTTTTCGCCGCCGCAACCGAGACCGCGGCTTCGATGGGCGGCCTTCTCATGCCGCCCATGATGGGTGTCGGCGCGTTCCTGATGTCGGAGTTCCTCGGCGTGCCATACTGGGACGTGGTGGTCCGCGGCTTCGCTCTCGCGTTTGTTTACTACGTTTCGCTTGCTCTGGCCGTCTATCTGCTCTGCGTCCGCCTGTTGCCGCGCGAACCGATCGTGGCGCCCAGTGTATCGAGTTACAACCAGGTCAAGACCTCGATTTTCTTCCTCGCAGTCGTGTTTCTCATGGTGATGATGGGCGGGATCGGCATGGGGGAACTGCTTGCGGCGCTCTATACCGCGGTCTTCCTGTTCGTGGTCCTGCTCGTCAACTTTCTTTACTTCAAGTACGTGCTGAAGCATCCGGCGGTCGCGGAGGAGACGTTCCTCGGCAACGTGCGCCTGAGCATCGAGACCCACGCGGACATGACGTCCTATCTCACGCTCCTGCTCGCGACTCTCGGCATCATGATCGGGCTCTTCACCGTGACCGGCTTCATCAACCGCATGGGGGGCATGCTGCTCGACCTCGGCTCGTGGAACATCATGGCCATGATTTTGATGTCCTTTGTTTTCGGATGGCTGGTCGGCATGGGCCTGCCGCCGACGGCGACCTACATCATCGGCGCGGTCGTCATCGTGGGGCCCCTGACCAAGCTCGGCGTCAATCCCTGGGTCGCGCACTTCTTCATCTTCCTGCTGTCGGTCTGGGGCGAGTTGTCGCCGCCCACTTCGCTCACGGCCGCCATTTCCGCGCGCATCGCCGAGGCCCCCTTCATGCAAACCATGTGGGAGGCGTTGAGAATCTGCCTGCCGATCACGCTCATGACATTCGCCATATTCTCGCGAACCGACATGGTGGTGAACCCGGGCTGGGCGCAGATTTTCGCTACGCTGCTCGTGATGATCGGCACGGGCGCGACAGCCTTCGCGATGTTCGGGCGGTTTGCGGAGAGTCCGACTGGAGACATCCTGCTGCGGGTCGCGCTTGGTGTGTTCGCCTTCATTACGCTGTTCCACCCGGATGACGAAATGGCGATGGCCGCGGCGGCGGTCGTGCTGCCGGCGACAATCTTCGGCGTCATGCGCCACCGGCGGATCGCCCCGCCGAAGAGCGAACTGCAGACCCAGCCAGCAAGCTAGCGAACAGCGGTGAATGGCGGGGCTCATTTGGCCTTCGCGCCTAGCAGCCTCCGTGCCTTGCCCACATCTCTTGGCTTGACCCAGAGGATCGCGCCCCAGCGTCCCTTACCGGCGGTCACGCCGTCAATAGCGGTGACGTTGATCCCTTTCTCGGCAAGCTTCCTGAGGTTGTCCGCCAGCGCCCCGGGGCGATCCTCGCCCTGTACCAGGAAACCTGTCTTCCTGGGTTTGAAAGCGAGCCGCGCCTTCTTCACCGCAGCGCTGAACTTGCGCGCGTCATCGGGCACGACGTCGATCTGCGCGCCGCGACCGCGCGGAAAGCCGGTGCATGCAAGCAGGTTTATCCCCGCACTCACCAAGGTCGAGAGCACCCTGAACGCCTCCCCCGGTTTGTCCGCAACCCGTATCGAGAAGTAGTTCACCTTGCGTACCGTGTCGGGCATGGTTCGCACCTCCGCCTTATCGCTCCCTTTTTAGTCTTCGTGTAAATGGTCGTCAACCATTTGCACGAGCAGTTTGTTGAGGTTCTCCGTTCGCGCTGAGCCCTTCGACCACGCTCGGGATAAACTGCGCGCCGAAGGCCCGAAGTCGAAGCGTGCCAACTCTTTGGCCGGGAAGCGGTCCGCGTCTCGACTCCTCCCTCGACAAGCTCGGGATACGCTCGACACGAACGGTTCTCTCGGCATTTTTCAACAAACGGCCAGAATCAATGGGACCTCAGGAACACGCCGCGCATTTCCATGCTTGCGGCAATCGGGATGTCGCGCCGCGCTGCGGTTGGCGCTATTGGGGTGAAACGATGAACTGGCGGCTCACCTGGTATGCTGAATACGCAGCCGCTCCCTCGAGCTCGATCTTCATGCGCACATGGTTGCCCACGCGGTACGTCTCGATGGCCTGGATCGCTGTTCCGAAATCCCGGACGTCGAGCCGGCGCGCCAACTGAGGAGGGAGTGCCGAGTCATGAAAATCCACGATCAAAGCTTTCCCCTCTTGACGAATATCTATCGGGATCGCGGCATCGGATTGCTCGACGATGATCCTGCCTTCCCGGGTTGCGCCCCGCTCGAAAACAACCTCGCGCAATTCATGCCTTGGCGCACCCGACGCGGTGTCCGCAGACCACCTTTTCGTATCGGCTGGACCCATCGTTTCGGGGCGTCGCAGCGTTATCAGCAGTTCCTTGCCCTTCAGGGTGCTCTCCTGGACGAATGTCCGCCCGAGGTTGATCACCAGCCGGGTACGGGTTCCGGTCTGTACCACGTGGAGACTGTGCACGCCGCGCTGGCGCACCTCCACGGGTTCCTTGCCCACGGCACTGACGGAATTGGCGAAGTCGAACACGATGCGCGCTGCCGGGTGGTAGTGAACCATCACGGCTGGCCGCTCGCTGAGCTCGTGCTCAAATACCGCTCTGATAACGATTTCGCCACCGGGCAAGACAGCATAATCAAGAGCCTGCATGCTGTTCAACACGCGTTGTTGCAGGCCGCCGGCGGCAGCAGAAGGGGAAGATTCGGCGGCCATCGCCGGGCGCATTGCTCCGCCCGCCATAACTATCCACAACAGCGCCACAACCGTCCAACCGAGATTCGCCATGGCACGCTCCTGTCTGTCCGAACAATCCGTTAGACCCGTTCCATCGCGGATAAATCTTGACGCGGATCCGGTTCGCGTCATCAGGGACAATCGCGGTCGTTATCGCTGCGCCACCGGTTTCAGCCCGGCCAGGCCGTCAGCCGCTATGACGGCCTCTCCTGCATGACGCACGAACAGGGGGTTGATATCAAGCTCGGCGATCGTAGCCGCGTGATCCGCGACAAGTTCAGACACGCGCACCAGAGCGTCCGCGAGGGCATCGATGTCGTAAGGCCGCGCACCACGATATCCACGGAGAACGCGCGCGATCTTCAGTTCGTCCAGCATGTCGAGCGCTTCTCGAACGCCGAAGGGGGCAAACCGCAATGTCGTATCGCGTATGATCTCGGAGAAGACGCCCCCCGCGCCCACCATGACGTACGGACCGAATACCGGGTCATTGACGCTGCCTACGATCATCTCCAGCCCGCGCGCCATTTCTTGAAGCAGAACGCCGTCGATCCTTGCATCCGGTTTGAAGCGACGGGTTGACCCGATGACTTCATGTGCCCACGTCTTGACCTGGTCAAGATCTTCCGCGCCCAATCGGACTCCTCCGGCTTCCGTCTTGTGCTCAGCACGATGGCATACGGAATGCCGGCCTCTCCGCACTGTCGAATCAGCGCTGGAACACTTTCTGCGGGCAAGGCGATCAATGCCACATCACACGGCTTCGGAACGCTCTTCACGTCGGGATAGCTCGCGAGGCCCTGCACCGAAGAGCGATTGGGATTGACCGGATAGACGGCGCCTGCGTATCCGAAGCTCGCGAGCGCGTGAACCGGTTGGCCACCGATTCTTCTCGGATCCTCGGATGCTCCGACCACCGCGATTCCCCGCGGCGAGAACAAAGGCGTCAGATCGCAGGTGGCGCTCGGGTCAGCGGCCGACTTGCTCCTGCGTTGAGACAAAACGTTCCTCTCCCGCCGACGTTTTCGCCTTCAATCGACGGTAGCGCCGGTTTCTTTCACCACTTTCGTCCACTTCGCGACATCGCGCCGGATAAACGCCGCGAACTCATCCGGCGCATTGCCGACGGGCTCGGCGCGGCAGCGCAAAGGCATGAGACGGCCGACACCTTCATCATGAAATGCATCGTTCTCGTCCTCCGTCGTGTGCTACTGAGCGTCGCAAAATTGCCTGACTCTGCTCAGCCCGTTCCGGCCCGAAGCGAGACGCTCCGGGCGTTCGCCGGCACGGACGCGCGCAGGCGCGTCCGAGAATTCCCGGCTCACCCCCCGCCCCTCTCCCGGAGGGCAAGGGGGATTTGTGGTGTAAATGAGTTGTCACTCATTTGCACGAAGCTCAGTACTGCGGCAAGCCGAGCACATGCCGCGCGAGGATGTTTCGTTGAATCTCGTTGCTGCCCGCCGCGATGGTGGCGGGAAATACGCAATAATACGGCCCGAGCACGTCGATCGCTTCGCCGCCGAAGTCGATCTCCCCGCGCAGGCTGCCCGTGTCGCCGGCGATTTCGATCAGCATCTCGGTCAGGCGTTGAAAGGTCTCGGTGGCCCAGATCTTGAGAAACGAAATGGCTGGTCCGGGGTTCTTGCCCGAACGCACGATGTCGGCATAGCGCGCGTAGGCAGAGGCCAGGTCCTCGACGTCGAGCTGCAGCTTCACATATTTCGACTGGAACTCCGCATCGTCCCAGACGCCGAGCTTGCGCGCCGCGACCTCGATCTTGCCCAGGGGATATTGAGCCCGGCGCGGGCTGCCGTGGTTGAGACGTTCGAAGCCGAGCAGCGTCTTGGCGATGGTCCAGCCCTGGTTGAGCGCACCGACGAGGTTCTCTTTCGGTATGCGCACATTCTCGAAGAATACCTCGCAGAATTCCTCGTGCCCTTCGATATTGCAGATCGGACGCACGCGCACGCCGGGGGTCTTGAGATCGAGAAGAAAGAAACTGATGTCCTCCTGCCGCTTCGCGCTCTTGCCGGTGCGCGCGAGCAGGAACATGTGGGTGGCGTCCTGCGCGAGCGTTGTCCAGATCTTGCTGCCGTTGATCACGAAGTCATTGCCGTCGGCGACAGCTTCGGTGCGCAGGCTTGCAAGGTCCGAGCCGGCGTTGGGTTCCGAGTACCCCTGGCACCAGATATGCTCGCAAGAAATGATTCCTGGAAGATACTGTATCTTCTGCTCCTCGGTGCCGAAGCGCATCAACAGCGGGCCGAGCATCAATATGCCTTGATCAGGCGCGCGGGCCACCCCCCAGCGCTCCTGCTCCTCCATGTAGATGATGAGCTTGCCCGGTGACAGTCCCATGCCGCCGTATTCCCGGGGCCAGGCCGGCGCGATCCATCCCTTGTGCGACATGCGAAGCGCCCAGTCCCGTGTCTCCGACCAGCGCGCCCGGCGGTTGAGATAGCGCAGGTGGTAAGGATAATGCCGCTCGAAGTAAGCCCGCACTTCCGCCCGGAACGCCTCGTCGCTCATCGCGTTCCAATCGGTCCCTGGCGGGCTCTCTCTTGTTGTGCCGCTTTTCGCGGCGCGCGAGGCCCGCGGCGAGTTCTCCGCAACAAGCAACGCATCGCCCGGGCTGAGCGCCGAATAGCGCCGCCTGTGCGCCGCGCCGTTGCCGAGCCACGCGGACAACACCAGCGCACGCTGAAAATAGAGCCCGATGTCACACTCATCGGCGAATCCGATCGCGCCATGAAGCTTTATCGACTCGCGCGTGACCAGCATGGCCGCATCCGCGCAGCGCGACTTCGCCCTGCTCACCGCGAGCGAGCGAGTCCGCCGATCGGCGCTGCCGTCAAGCACTCTGGCCGCACCATCGAGCGCGTCCAGCGCGAGCTCCTTCTGGATGTAAAGATCCACCACCCTGTGCTGCAGGGCCTGGAAGCTCCCGATGGGCTTTCCGAACTGCACCCGGGTCCGCATGTATTCGAGCGTCATCGCGAGCGCCCGATCCATGACACCGAACAACTCGGCGCTTGCAATGAAGGTCGCCTCGTCCGCCGCACGGCAAAGCGCCTCGCGGGCGGTCTCGCCGTGTGCGATCAATGCCGCGCCATCCACTTTGACGTCTGCAAACCGGACTGCACCGGCGTATGTCCCGTCAGCGCGCAGCTCTCGCGCTACCGTGATGCCCTTGGCTGAAGCCGCAACCCAATACAAGCTCACGTCCTCGCCGGTTCTAGCCGATACGATGTAGCCGTCGGCGTCCGTCGCCGGTGTGACGAAGCGCTTCGTTCCATTGAGCCTGAAGACGGTCCCGTCCGGTTCCGCTATGGTGGCGATCGCAGTCCAGTCGAGCCCACCCTTGTCCTCCTGCGCCGCCAGCGCTGGCACGAGCTCGCCTGCGGCGAGCCTCCGCAGCAGCGCGCGCTGAAGTTCCTCATTTTCACCATGGAGCAGGGCGCCGCGCGCCAGCACGGCACAAGGATTGAGAGGCTCCGGCACGAGACTGCGGGCCAATTGTTCCGCAACGATCCGCATCGCGGAAAGTCCGAGGCCCATGCCTCCCAGAGCCTCGGGGATCAAAATACCGAGCCAGCCCTGGTCGGCCATCTTCTTCCACAGGCTGCGATCGAAGCCGGGTAGGGTTCCTCGCAGCGCGCGAACGCGCGCCAAGCTCGTTTCCTTGCCGGCAAAAGCCGCCACGGATTCGCTCAGCATGCGAAGATCGCTCGAATCCGTCTCGCCTGCCTCGCCGATTCGCATCCCGCCTGCTACGCCATTCATTCGTCGCCTTGAACTTTCATCCTACCCTTGCTGAGCCGCGGACTGCAGGAGCCTCTGTCGCCAAGCCTGCGGAAGGCCGATCCGTTTGGCGACCGGAAATCCGAGCACGCCGTTGTGCGCGAAGACGTAGGCATTCGTGCGCAGTGGATCGCCCGTTACGGCGAGCATGTAATGATCGGCTTCCCACACGAGCGGCACCATGCGGTCGGGATCGTCGGACTCGTGAAACACCTTCGGTATGCGGCCGGCGCGCGTCTCCTCAGCGAGGTCCCAGATCGGCTTCATGGTCCATTCCCGCAGTATGCGCTCGAACTGCCAAGCCGGTATCCGCGCATTCTCGAAGAGGTAGCGCTTCACATCCGCCTTGGACCAGCCTGCTTTCGCGATCGTCTGTGCGAGGATAGGGCTCAGGAGGATGAGCGGACGCAGCGTCCCCATGCCTTGGCCCACCGTGAACATGACCTGCCAGGAAATCTGCCTCACTACCGCATCCGCGAGATAGGGTAGCATCTGCTCGGGCGTGCTGCCCGAGACGGAAACGATGGCGTTGCCCCCGGTGTAGCGCGAAATGGTGACGGTGTTCTCGCCGGGTGCAAATCCCATGTCGACGCTGTTGGACGGCCATCCGATCTCCTGCAAAACGTCCTCGTTTTCCGCGAGCACGACGCGCCACGTGTTGCCGTACGTGCATTTGTCGTTCTTGTGGAGCAGAAAGCCCGCGACATTGCGCAGGTAAAGCCGCCAAAACCGCCCTATCGACGTATTGGGCAGAAAGCCATCACGAAGAACCCCCTGCGTGTAATTGAAGCCGAGCGCCTTGATGATGGGGCCGTTCAACGTGATCAGCGTTTCGCCGCCGGGGGTATTGCCGCTGTGCTCCACGCCGTAACGCGGGTCCGCCATGGCTTCGACCAGCGCGACAAGAATCGGCATGTATTCCGGACGGCATCCGGCCATGACGCCGTTCACGGCGACGCTCCAGACGGTGGCCGCCCGGCTGTCGGGCAGCAGAACACCCAGCACCTCATCCGGATCGCGATCCGTGAAGCCGAGAAAAGCCTCGACCTTCTCCCGCGTCGGCGGAACGATCGGCAGCCCGTCGCTCAGTTCGTTTTCACTGAAGTAACGGTTGACCGCATCGAACCCGCCCGCAAACACGATGTCGCGCGGTCCCGGCTCGGATGGGACGCGCGCTTGTGCCTGCGGCTGAGTCAGATTCTCTATGACGCGTTCGATCGTGACCTCGACGATGTTGCGCTCGAGTTCCTCGGCACTCTGAACGCCCGGATGACCCGGCACAACCGCGATGGGCAGGTTGGGCATGCCAAGCCCGATCGAGGTCGCTGCGGCCTGATTGACAAAGCCCTGACAGACGAGCGATGAGGCAGGAACGCCCGCCGCTTCGCACACTGCGCTCGCCCGCAACACGGCGGGCGTGCAACTGCCTCAGCATCCCATGCCGGATATGGCGGCATCGATCCCGAGTTCCTTGAAGCGCTGCGGCAGCCGCGCGAGGACCTCGCGCTCTTCGCTGCCATGCGTGTTGCCGAATTCGCTCCAATGCACGAACCGCACCCCGGGAAAGCGCGCCTTGAGCGCCTGTTCGATCACTTCAAATACCCGGTCTCCGCGGAACAGGTAATCCCAAAGCTGCGCAATGGTCTTGCCGTCAAGCGTCGTGAGCCGCGGCGCCAGCGGTCTTACCCTGGCTTGTCGCGGCGTGCGGGGCCAGAACACCGGATAGTATCCGTCGCTCCATGATGTGGACACTCTTGGATCCTCCTTTGCGCCAAGGATATCATGCCTATCGAGTGGGTCTCCACGGCTGTCCACAATACGATCCCTCCTCGCCAGCCTCGCCATCCATGTATGCTAGACTGGGGTCGAATGTCACACTTCCCGATGCTGCTGCTTGGAAAACGGAGATGGCGAAGCTGAAGCTCGATTAGCCGAATAGTTTTTGTATCGCTCCGGAAAGGAGCACCCCGATGAGTGGACAGCCGACGATCCTTGTTCCCGCCGCCCCGAGCCAAAATGTTTCACGGCAGCAACATCGCCCCTTGCACGATCTTCGCGGAAAGGTGGTCGGGTTCATCGACAATTCGAAGCCCAACTTCAACCATCTGGTAGACGACATTGCCGAGTTGCTGGCTGCCAAACACGGTATTGCGTCCGTGGTCAAACATCGCAAGCGCGCGGCGTCGATTCCAGCCCCCGACGCCGTGATGAAGGATCTCGCGCGATGCGATCTGGTCATCACCGGGTCGGGTGACTGAGGGTCGTGCACGTCGTGGAGTGTCCACGACTGTATGGAGGCGGCCAGGCTCGGTCTTCCCGCCATCGTTATCTCGTGGATTATCGTCAACGGCCCGATCGCCGGGAAATTGGCCATCAATGGCGGTCTGAACTGCCTGGGCCAGGGCGCCTCCTGGGCGAATGCCACGCTGGGGCGCGCGCTGCGGCGGATCCTCCAGAACATCGGCGGTGCACTGCCGGGAGAAATGGGTCGCGCAACCCAGGGTCAGCCGGGCAAGTTTACGTTCTGCTGTGCCGAGAACGAGGCAGCGAATCCGTGGGAACCGTTGCACGTCGAGCGGGGCTACGGACCAGACCGCAGCACCGTGACCGTGGTGGGCGCGGCCGGCACGTTCAATATGAATACCCATGCGAAGGACGCCGAGGATTTGCTGAGAGTCATAGCCGATACGATGGCGCATCCCACGAGCAATGACTACTGGTTCGGCGGAGAGCCGTGGGTGGTCCTGTCACCCGAGCATGCTGAGATCCTGAAGCTCGCCGGATTAAGCAAGGTCGAGGTCAAGCGCCGGCTCTGGGAACAATCGAAGATGGCGGCGAGCCGGTTTTCGGTGAAAGACCGCATGCGCACGCAGCACACGCGCCGCGCGGAATTGGGCGATATCGCCCCCGATTCGCTGATACCCGTCTCGCCGAAGCCCGAGGGCATTGGTGTGATCGTGGCGGGCGGGCCGGGAACCCACTCCGTCTACATCCCGGGATTCGGCAATACGCTCTCGGTTACCCGGGAAATACTACTGCGTGAATGAGGCCGGCGAAATTTTCTGCGGGCATGGTGGTGCTTCGCCGCTTTGGTGACGCGTGGCGCTGTCTGATGCTGCGCGCGTACCGCAACTGGGATTTTCCGAAGGGCGAAGTCGAGGCGGGGGAGAACGCGCTTGCCGCCGCGCGCAGAGAAGTGCAGGAGGAGACTTCGCTGGCGGCGCTCGACATGCGGTGGGGCGAGGCGTTTTGCGAAACCGAGCCCTATCGCGGCGGAAAGGTTGCGCGCTACTACCTGACAGAGTCGCCGCGCGGCGAGATTACACTGCCAGTGAGCACCGAGCTCGGACGCCCCGAGCATCATGAGTACCGCTGGGTGAGTTTTGAAGAAGCGCAAAGGCTTGCCCCGCCGCGGCTCCAGCCGATCGTTGCTTGGGCCGAGCGCCTGAGTGGGGGCTTTTCGGGACCCGACACGCGCGAAGCGCAAGGGAGATAATGGTGCTGATTTTACGCATCCGTGGTTCAGTCTTCGACAAGCTCAGCGCGAACGGCGGGTCCTTACAGCGTAAATCTCAGCGATCGCAGCAACGCGCCCGGCAGCCATACGCTTGCGGTCGAACGCTCGTCGTAGGTTGACGTGTCGAGCAAGACCTCGCGCTCGCGCGTGAGGTCGATCAAGTTCTCGCCCAGCATCCGGTAAATCGAATCGTCGAACCGCATCGCG
>MERG01000334.1 GCA_001771985.1 Betaproteobacteria bacterium RIFCSPLOWO2_12_FULL_62_13
CCAGCATTAAATTTCTGCCTTGAGCCAGATCCCGCTCGTTCCAGCTCAGAATATCGTTCGACCAGTTGTAGTTGTAAAATCCCAGCCATCCAAGAATCGTTGAAGCCGAAATCGCAAGTTCAAAAGCTTCCCCAGAACCCGGGTCTTTCTTCTTCTGTTTTTCCATTCCCGATTGTCTTGCGGTATTCAGTAGAGTGGTCAAATTGGTACGGCATTTTTCATAATCTGCTTCAGGAAGGAACTTCCCGTCGCGTTCCAATTGTTCAAAAATAATCTCGATCTCAGGCCACGACGACGATTGATATGCAGGGCAAAACGTTTCAATGCTTTTGAGAAGTAGAGGATCAATATCATCAAGAATGCCCAGGGCCTGGATCTTCGAATAGTGTTCCCAGGGTCGATCCCAAATATCCATTCCTCGGAATGCAATCGGATTACTTGGGTGAGAAAGATTGAAATCACAAACCCAATCCCACAACGCCAAATCCGAGGTTGTAGGCATATACAGCACATCAATCGGTGCCGGAGTCTTGACTGTCGTGCACGACGAAACCCATTGGCCTAATTCGAGGCTACGCAGGGCCGGATTTTCCCAGACGATCAACCTTAGACCGTGGTTTTCAACCAGGTAACGAATGATTCGAGTCTGGATTTTTAAAAATCCCGAGGATCCATGCACACTTTCTCCAAGGGCAATGACATCGGCTGAGGCAACGCGCGCGTCCAGCAATGCCGAAAGTTCAGCATCCGTGATTCGTTCAGGACTTGTGCTGAATTCAGTGACGCCAGGAAGGGCGCCAAATACAGACGTACTCAGAATAAAAGTAATAACGAAGGCGAGTGATTTCATGTTCGAAGCTCCGGGAGTTTCGGTTGACCAGGATAAGTCAACTGGCAGCCCGATGATTTATCCGCGTTCAACCGCAGACTACCTGCTCGTCTGCTGGCTAGGTTACGGCTTTACAGCGAAGAATTACACCCGAAATTTGGATTGGGCCGGAGAACACCTATACCGACCCCCGAGCGTCTCTATACCGAGCCCCGAGGTGCCTATACCGGCCCCAGAAAAGCAAAATGCCACCCCGCAGGATGGCCTAAGTGCTTGAGAACTCTGGTAGGCGGTGGGAGACTTGAACTCCCGACCAACGGATTAAAAGTCCGCTGCTCTACCAACTGAGCTAACCGCCCACGAAAAAGGTGCGAATTTTACCGGTTACGCGGTGGCCGGTCAATTTAATGTGCCAAACTTATTGCCAGCCGACGAGCCTCGATTATGCCTCTTTCGCGAGCTTCCAGTACTGATACTTCAGCGTCGCCGCCGAGCCGGCGATGATCGCGAAAAAAGTAACGATCGAGCCCAGCGCGAGCGTGGAAAAGCCGGTGATGCCCTGACCGATGGTACAGCCGAGCGCAGTGACGCCTCCGAAGCCCATCAGGATGCCGCCGACGATGTGATTGCCGAGGTCTTCAGCGGTGGTAAATCCTTCCCATCGAAACTTCTTGAACGCAATCGCGTAGGCAAACGAGCCGGCCACGACGCCGAATGCCGCCATGATGCCGAACGTCGCGGCGAGCGATTTATCGGTCCATAACATCAGCAGCTCAAGCGTGTAGGCAAGCGGCGCGACGAACGATAGCGATTCCGCCGCACGCGTGTTGGTGCCGAAAAACGTCATCTCAAGCGTGTCGGGATTTTCCTGGTAGCCGAGGTGCCCGGTCACGTACCAGCCCGCGACCACCACCAACCCGACCACGACGCCGCCCAGGATGTAATCGAAGTTGGTGCGGAATTCCCGGTCCTTGAACACGAAAACCAGCAGCACCGCCGTGACGATCGCCGGAATCGTGATGCGCAGTGTATTCGTGTCGATGCCGGTGCCGGCAAGCAGCGCCGGCAGATCCTGGCCCATGATGCCGTACGCCTCGAAATTGACCGCGACCGGCTGCAGCGCGCTGACTCGAAACTGGCCGAACAGCCCGCGCAGCGTCATGTAAGCGGAAACGCCGAGGAACAGGTAAACCACCAGCGACTTTAGATTGCCGCCGCCGAGGCGAATCAACGTCTTGCTGCCGCAGCCCGAGCCGAGCGTCATGCCGACGCCGAATGCGAAGCCGCCGACGATGAATGACAGCCAGGTGAAGTTGGGCGTGGTGTAAATCGATTTGGAAAGATCGACGAGGCCAAGCAACTGCAGCATATGGGAGCCGATGATCGCGACTGCAATCGCGAGCAGCCACATGCGCATGCGTCCCCAGTCGCCCATATTGACGATGTCCGACACCGAGCCCATGGTGCAGAAATTGACCTTGTTGCCCACTGCGCCGAAGATGAACGCGAGCGCGAAGCCGCTCCACGCGACAATTGCACCCAGATTCGATGTGGCCATAAGCACATTCTAATTCAGGTCGTGTCCACCGAATAGCGCACTCAGTCCTGCCCCTGGTCGGTCTGATAGCGGGTCGGGTCGGGGCCGCCGGCGGCGTCGAAACCCGCTCTTCGCAGGCGGCAGGAATCGCAGCGGCCGCACGCGCGCCCGTCGCCTTCAGCCTGGTAGCACGACACCGTGAGCGCGTAATCGACGCCGAGCGCGCGGCCGCGGCGGATGATGTCCGCCTTGGCAAGGCCGATGATGGGCGTATGCAGCGTGAGCCTGGCGCCTTCGACTGCGGCCTTGGTCGCGAGATTTGCCATCGCCTCGAACGCGCGCGTGTATTCCCGACGGCAATCGGGATAGCCCGAATAATCGACCGCATTGGCGCCAAAGAAGATGTGCCGCGCGGCCAGCACCTCGGCCCACGCCAGCGCAAGCGACAGCATGATGGTGTTGCGCGCCGGCACGTAGGTGACCGGGATGCCGTCTTTGATACCTTCCACCGGCACCGGGATATTCCCGTCCGTCAGCGCCGAACCGCCGAAGGTGGTCAGGTCGAGCGTGACGATCCGGTGCTCGCGTGCGCCGAGCGACTTTGCCACACGCGCCGCGGCAGCGAGTTCCGCGCGATGGCGCTGGCCATAGTCGACACTCAGGCAATAACACTCAAAGCCTTCGCCCCGCGCGATCGCGAGTACGGTGGCGGAATCAAGGCCGCCCGAAAGAAGCACGACTGCCTGCATGAACTTATCGGCCGTCAGACGCCGGGCTTCTCGCCCCAGAGTTGTTTGTGCAGTTGCACCTGCAGCCGCACCGGCAACTGATCCCGCAGTATCCAGTCCGCAAGCTGCGCCGCGGGAAGATCGCGGTACGACGGCGAGAACAGCACCGGACAGACCGCAGCGAGCCCGCGCTCGGCAAGCTGCCGCTTCGCCCATTCGTAATCGGCTTCGCCGCAGATCACGAATTTGATCTCGTCGCGCGCTGTCAGGTGCGCAAGATTCCCCCAGAGATTCTTGTCGACCTCGCCCGACCCCGGCGTCTTGATATAGAGTATTTTCGACACGCGCGAGTCGGTTTGCGCCACGTCAATTGCGCCGCTGGTCTCCAGCGACACTGAGTAGCCCTGGTCGGCCAGCTCGCGCAACAGCACGCGGCAATTGCTCTGCGCGAGCGGCTCACCGCCGGTGACCGTGACGTAACGCGTGCGGTAGCGGGCCGCGGTATCGAGCACCGCCGCCAGCGTCATGGTGGTGCCGCCATGAAATGCATACTCGGTATCGCAGTAGCGACAGCGCAGCGGACAACCGGTCAGGCGGATGAATACCGTCGGCAATCCGACGCGGCTGGTCTCGCCCTGCAGTGAAAAGAAAATCTCGGTGACGCGCAGCGTCGCACTGTCCACGGTGTAGCTACGATCCGCTATCCACTATTCACCTGAGGGTCGCCAGCCGGCGCTTGGCTTTGTCCGCGGCATCGCTCACCGGGTACTTCGCCACCAGATCTTCGAGCGTTCTCCTGCCGGTGCTCGATTCACCCATTTCGATCTGCGAACTGGCGATATTGAGCATCGCGTCCGGCACCGAAGGGCTGTCGGGATACGTCTTGATCAGGGTCTGCTGGCTCGCGATCGCCAGCTTGAAGTCGCGCAGGTTGAAGTAGGAATCGCCGATCCAGTACTGGGCGCGCGGCGCGAGATTGCTTTTCGGATACTGCATGATGAAATTCTGGAACGCGGCGATCGCGCCCTGATAGTTGCCGATGCGGCGCTGGCCCTGCGCCGCATCGTAGACGTGGCTCTCGACGCCGGGATCGACCGCTGTGATCGCGGCCGCAGGCGGGCTGGCGGCAATTGCGGCGGGCGCCGCAGTGGAAGCGGCGGCGGCGGGGGCAGTAGCGGCGGCGGCCGGGGCAGGAGCGACAGCGGCCGGGGCCGCGGGAACGGGCGCAGGCCCGAGCCTGCCCTGCTGCTCGAGGCGGCGCAGCCGCGTGTCGAGATCGATATACATGTCGCGCTGGCGCTTGCCGGTGTTCTCGATGCTGTTGTTGAGCACCTCGACCTGCCCGCGCAGCTTGCTTATTTCGAGCTTGAGCGCCTCGATCTGGGTAAACAAGTCGAGCAGCGGCTGGCTCTCCGCTGCCTCTTCGAGCTTGCCGATGCGCGCATCAACCGCCTCCTGCCGCCGCTCGACCGCCTCCTGCTGCCGCGTCAGCTCATTCTTCAACTCATCGACGCGCTGTTTTTCGACGGCGATCTGTCTGCGCGCCTCCTGGTCGTCGAACAGGGCGGCGTGCGCGGCGCCGAGCGTGCCCAAAAGCAAAACCGCGGCGCACCATAATTTCAGCGCGACGCGGCGCGAAACAAACCAGCCGGTTATGGCTTCACCCTTCACCCTTCACTCTGCGCTCTGCGCCGATCATTGTTCTTATTCGCCCTGATAGACGATATCGCTGCGGCGGTTCTGGGAAAACGACGCCTCGTCCTTGCCGGCGGCGCGCGGCTTTTCCTCACCGAAGCTCACCGTTTCGATCTGTGCATGCTGTGCGCCGAGCAACAGCATCATCTGCTTCACGCCGTCGGCGCGCCGCTGGCCGAGTGCGATATTGTATTCGCGGCTGCCGCGCTCGTCGGTATTGCCCTGGATCACCATTTTGGTTGAGCGGTTCTGCGCCAGGTAACGCGCGTGGGCCGTGACCAGCGGCTTGAACTCATCCTTGATGATGGTACTGTCATAATCGTAGTAAACGCTGCGCTTGGACAGGATGTTGTTCGGATCTTTGAGCGGGTTGGCAACTATCGGTTTGCTCACGATCGGCTTTGCCACCGGGGCAACGGTAACAGGTTTGGCCGCGACCGGCGGCTTGATGTCGCCAACGCCCGGCTTGCGATCTTCGACTGCGGCGCCCGCTTGCTCCTTGGTATCCTGGCTTGCGCATCCGGCAACCAGCGCCAACGCCACCAGACTGAATATCAGTTTTCTCATCGTTTCCGCTCCTTTTTTACTGGCCTTTCGAAATCGGGCCCCACGCCGGCTCGCGCACATCTCCAATTTCCGCGCTCAAACGCTGCCGCACGCGGCCATCGCTCGATACTGCCGCTAATATACCACGCCCCCTGATCTCGGTTGCGTAGAGGATGATCCTGCCGTTGGGCGCGAAACTCGGCGACTCGTCGATGCCGTTGTCGGTCAGAACCTGTGTCTGTTTGCTCACGAAATCCTGCACCGCGACGTTGAAGTGCCCGGCGTTGCGCTGAATGAACACGAACGAGTTGCCGTCGGGCGCGTAGCGCGGGCTGACGTTGTAGCTGCCTTCGAAGGTCAGGCGCTCGGGCGCGCCGCCGCTCGCCGGCACGCGGTAGATCTGCGGGCTGCCGCCGCGATCGGAGGTGAAGATCACCCATTGGCCGTCGGGCGAAAAGTTGGGCTCGGTGTCGATGGTGCCGGTATTGGTCAGGCGCGTGACGCCGCTGCCGTCGGCATTGATCAGATAAATCTGCGAATTGCCGTCTTTGGTCAACACCACCGCCAGGCGCCGGCCGTCGGGCGACCACGCGGGCGCGCTGTTGCTGCCCTTGAAGTTGGCGGCAACCGTGCGGCTCCCCGTGAGCAGCGACTGGATGTAGACGATCGGCTTCTTGCGTTCGAACGACACGTACGCAAGCCGCGTGCCGTCGGGCGACCATTTCGGCGAGATGATCGGCTCGTTCGACGCGAGTATGGTCTGCGCGCCGTAGCCATCGGCATCAGCCACCTGCAGTTCGAAACGGGTGCCATGTTTGACGACGTAAGTGATGCGCGTGCCGAACACGCCGACATCGCCCGTCAGTTTCTCGTAAATCGCATCGGCGATCTTGTGCGCGGTATTGCGTAATTGCTGGGTGGTGACCTGGTAGGCAAAACCGGTCAGCTGGGCGCGTTTTGCAACATCGAGCAGGCGAAAGCGCACGTCCCAGTAGCCGTTGGGCAGTGGTGACACGCTGCCGATCGCCAGGGCATCCGCCCCACGCGCCGTCCACACGGGGTACTGGACTTCGGCGGGCTCGGCCGGAATCGCAGTCAGGCCACCGCTGTCAACCATCCTGAACAGCCCGCTGCGAACCAGATCGGCGGTGACGACCGCCGTCACTTTTTGCGGCAGCGTTTCCTCACCCTTGAACGGCACGATCGCAATGGGAAATTGCGTGGAACCAAAACCGATGATTTCGATTTTAAGTTGGGCGTATGCGGCGGGAACCAGCACCAACCACAGCAGTGAGAATACAAAAACACAAGATGGTTTATTAAGTTTCATCGCGCCGTATTATAGCGGCTTTGTGCCGCGCACCATTGTAACTAACGAATGTCCTTTTACTCTTGAGGCCTGAACTTGAGGTTTAGTTCCCTCTCAAAAAGTTCTGGCTTGGGCGGGCGTGGCAATGGTGAGGCAAGCAGGATCGCGCGTTCCACTGCGTTGTCGTAAGCACTGACGCCGCTACTACGTTTGAGCTTTACGCTAAGCACATCGCCACCCGGTATCTGGATAACATCGATCTCAACCTCTGGATTACCCTGAAGGTTAGGTACCTGTCCGATTTTGCTCCGGATCTTGGCGCGAATACGCTCGATGTACTCGTTCCGCAACCGCGCCTGCGCCGACGCCTGCTGCTCGGCAATGCGGCGCTGCGCATCCTCCTGCTCGCGCTGCGCCTCGGCCAGCTTCTCTTTCTCGCGCTGCGCCTCGGCCAGCTTCTCTTTCTCGCGCTGCGCGGCCTTGGCCTCGGCTTCCTTCTCCTGCTGCCGCTTCTGCGCGGCTTTGGCCTCGGCTTCCCGCTTTTTTGCCTCCTTCTGCTTCTCTTCGAGCACGCGGCGGTCTTTCTCTGCTTTCTCCTTCTCCGCCTTTTCCTTTTCCGCCTTTTCTTTCATCGCTTTTTCCTTCATCGCGATGTCGGGCTTCACGACTTCGGGCTTGGCCACCGGCTTGACTGGCGGCGGCTCGGGGGGCTTCACGTCGAGCTTGAGCTCGGGCTTCGGCGGCGGGAGTTCGACTTTGGGCGGCGCGGGCGAAGGCAGATTGGCCCAAAGATCAACGATGT
>MERG01000335.1:0-7826 GCA_001771985.1 Betaproteobacteria bacterium RIFCSPLOWO2_12_FULL_62_13
CCTTGGCGACATTGCGGTCGATCTCGAAACCCATACTGTCAGCGGCAAACAGCCCGAGCAGTCGCGTGCCGCTTGCGGCTTTCAGTTCTTCGGTATTGCGGGCAACCTCGTAGCCTTTTGTCGCAAATGCGGCGATCAAATCCTTGCCGTCTTTCCTCTTTCCCCCCGGCATGCCCACCGGCAGAAAATAATCGGCCCCGCCGCCGAGTAGCACGTCGGGTTCAAGCACAAGATACTGATCAACGATGGACTGCGAATCGCCGCGGCTGACGGAATGGACGCTGAAACCGGCTGGCGACGCGTCATATACCGTTGAGGTCGTTGCCAGCCCGGTGCGTTTGCCGGCAGCCTTGGCAGCTTCGATAAGGGTTCTTACCGGCTTGCCGTCACGCGTGACTCCGATCATGAAGTTGTCAGTCTTGAATCCGGTTGACATCGCGGTCGCCGCCGCGGCCGAGTCGGTAACCATCGCGTTGGCCGGATGAGTAGTCAGCAAACCGAGCGCGCCTTGCTTGAACACCGTGTCCGTGACCGCGAACGGCTGGTTGCGCAGCAACTTGCTCGAATACCTGCCGAAATCCCACTGGGTAGGCGCCGCGCCGTCCGCAAACATGATGATGATGTTTTTCGGCGGCGGCCCTACGGATGCCGCAGGGCCACCGTTTGACACGCATCCCGCCAGGACCAACGCAATACCGGTGCATGCGACCACGAATGACTGGCGCATCAGCGCCAATGGTTTCCGCATGGACTTCAAAAGCATGAGCGTTCTCCTCTTGGAGGGATTGTCTCGTGGCGACCCGCCCCCAGCGCTCATTGGCGAAAGTGGCGCCCTGCATCACGCTGTCAATCCGGTGACGCCCAGTTCTTGGCGCGTTCGAGGGCCTTGCGCCATCCGGCCATCAACGCTTGCACCCGCGAGCGGGCCATTCCGGGTTCGAACACGCGCTGGACCTGCCACTGTGCGGCGATCTCCTTTTCGTCCTTCCAGTATCCGACAGCAAGGCCGGCGAGATAAGCTGCGCCCAACGCGGTGGTTTCGGTGATCTTTGGCCGTACCACGGGTACGCCGAGGAGATCGGCCTGAAACTGCATCAGCATATCGTTGCGCGCTGCACCGCCGTCGACCCGCAACTCCACAAGCCTGATGCCCGAATCGCTCTCCATTGCGTGCAGCACGTCTGCGGTCTGGTAAGCGATGCTTTCGAGCGCGGCCCGCGCGATGTGCCCGGCGGTTGCGCCCCGTGTCAGTCCATGGATCATACCGCGTGCATAGGGGTCCCAGTGCGGGCTGCCCACGCCGGTAAAGGCCGGCACGAGGTACACCCCGCCGTTGTCGGCAACGCTCGCCGCGAGCTGCTCGACCTCGGCGGATGACTTGATGATACCGAGTCCGTCGCGCAGCCACTGTACTACCGCGCCCGCGATGAAAACGCTGCCTTCGAGAGCGTACTCGGGGTGCGCTCCTGTCTGGCATGCCGCAGTGGTCAGAAGCCTGTTGCGCGACGGCACGGGCCGCTCGCCGGTGTACATCAGGATGAAGCAGCCGGTGCCGTAGGTGTTCTTGACCGCGCCCGGCGCAACGCAGCGCTGTCCGAACAGGGCCGCCTGCTGGTCACCCGCGATACCTGCAATCGGAATGCGCGCGGCGAAGAGGTTACCCGCCGTTCGGGCGACGACCGCGCTCGACGGGCAAATCTCGGGCAGCACGCCGCGCGGCACGCCGAATATGGCGAGCATTTCTTCGTCCCACGCGCCGGTGTGAATGTTGTAGAGCAGCGTGCGCGAAGCATTGCTCGGATCGGTGTAGTGCGCGCCACCCGAGAGTTTCCAGATAAGCCAGGTGTCGATGGTCCCGAACGCAAGCCGGCCCTGTGCAGCGCTTTCACGCGCGGCCGGAACATTGTCGAGGAGCCACTTCAATTTGGTGCCGGAAAAATAGGCGTCGAGCACGAGCCCGGTCTTGTCCGTAATCAACGGTTCCTGGCCGCCCGCCTTGAGCTCGTCGCAGTAACCGGCGGTACGGCGGTCTTGCCACACGATGGCGTTGCAGATCGGCTCTCCGCTCTTGCGATCCCACACGACCGTTGTCTCGCGCTGGTTGGTGATGCCGATGGCGGCGACGTCCCTGGCGTGGATCCCCGCACGCGCGATCGCTTCCGAGGCGACCGCGATCTGTGCGGCCCAGATTTCGTTCGGGTCGTGCTCGACCCAGCCGGGGTGCGGGTAGACTTGCGTGAATTCCTTCTGCGCGACCGATCTGATCGCGCCCGCGTGATCGAAAACGATCGCTCTGGCGCTCGTCGTGCCTTCGTCCAGTGCGAGAATGAATGACATGGATGTTTCCGTGATCGAGCTTGGAACCTATCTCAATAATAGACGTGTGATGCGTTGTGGCCAGAACGAGATGAATGCTAGGCGCACGGTGTAGTCAATATCGCGAATATTGACAAGCCGGGCAACAACGCAGGCGCTCGTTCTGGCCGCAACCCGAAGGGACGGGGCGCTCTGGGCGCATTTCGTTGTCGGACTCCCTTGCAATATTCGCGATATTGCTGCACTCGCCCTCCTAGAACTGCATCCCACATCGCCTCCGTCGCACACGTGCCTATTATTGAGATAGGTTCGAGTCCAACCGTGTCCGAAACAGGCCTACATTATCATACGGGCCTTCTCCGCATGCACTGCCGACGCCAATGGGCTGCGCCCGGCGGCAAAACGGAAAATTCGCCGCTGTCATGGCGCGCCGAATTGGTTTATGCTTGCGGAGCAATCGCATAACAGGAGAGGGGTTGATGGCTTTCTATATCTTTTACGTCATTGCAATCACCGTACTCGTCCTGCATTTCACCGGCTGGCTCAAGCGCAATAACCTGGAGTGGATCGTGCTGGTGCTCGCCGTCGCGACGTTCCCCGCCGTCATTTATCTGAGATGACCACCGCCCCTTCCCGCCGCGCCGCCGCGGCGGCGAGGAGCACCATGCACAGTCCGCCAGCCGCGATCACCGAGAGTAGCCCGTATGTCCACGCGTAACTCCCGATGAGTCGGTAGGCGGCTGCAAACAATGCCGGCCCGATCAGTATGCCCGCGAAGTTCCACACCATGGCGCCGCCGGTCGCAACGCTCACCAGTCCGCGCGGACTGCACCGGGCAACCTCGGCCAGAAACAAACCGTTCCACCCCACCGCGCTCGCACCGAAGATCATGAACACGAACCCTGTGAGCCCAGCCGGCCACGACGGCCACAGGAACACCATGGCTGCGCAGCACGCAACCATGGTCATGCAAAGTTTCCCGAGGAGGCCGAGACAGTCCCCGGTGCGATCGGCGACCCAGCCCCACATGACGCGGCCGGCGATTCCGCTCGCCTGAACCAGAGACAGGATGAACCCGGCGGCAACCAGGCTGTAACCCGCCTCTTCCACCAGCATGGTCACCGCAAACGTACTGAGGCAGAGTTGCACGAAGGTAAGGAACAGCGACGACGCCGACACCCAGCGCAGCACCGGATACCGCCACACCAACCGAAGCCCGTCAAATGGGCGTTGCTGCACCGTTGTCCGCGTGTAACGGTCGTCGTCCCAGCGTGTGCGTACGCTTTGCAGCGCAAGCATCGTGGCCAGCGCCACCATGAGCACCACCAGCAGCGCCCAGCGCCAGCCGAACGCGACGGTGATCGGGGGCGCCACGAGCGCCATCAGCGTCCACCCGATCGGCACGCCCGTCTGCTTGACGGAAAATATGAAATTGCGGTTCTTCGGCGAGGTGAAGCGAAACAGGAGATGGGCCGATGCCGGTGTCATGATGCTCATCGCCATGCCGAGCAGGACAGACGTCGCGGCAAGCCCCCACAGATTGGCGGTAAGCCCGAGCGCCATGGCCACAACGCAAAAGCCGAGCCCCACCTGGGAGGTACGGCAGGCGCCCCAACGCGTGATCATGAAACTCAAGAATGGGGAACCCAACAGCGCCGTGCCGTAAAGGAGACTCATCTGATAACCGATCAGCGAGGGCGCAACACCCAGCTCTGCCGCGAGCTCGGGCGCGATGACCGGAAATACCGCGATCCCCGTCACCGAAGCCACCTGAGCGATGATGTTTGCCACGACCACCGCAACCACGGTCGAACGGGGAACGGCGGGAGCTGTTGCGGGCTGCGGGTTCGGATTCACTGATTGGACGTTCTACGGCGGGCGGAAGAGAGGCGACGAGCATTATACCCGCCGTATCGCGGATTGATCGGAGCACACACGCGTCGCGCGTGTGCTTCGTTCCATTGACATGTCACGAACCCCTTCATAGAATTTCATCAGGCTGACCGCCGTGCCCGCCGGCATCGCTGCCATATTCCCCGTCATGGGCAAGACCATTCCGCTGCTCACCGACCGCGCCTACGAGCGCATCAAGCACGAGCTCATCACCTGCGCGATCGAGCTGCTGCTCGACGAGATGACGCGCCTGCTGCACCTGGGCCTGGGATTGCGCAACCGCTCGCAGGAGATGCAGCACGAGCATCGCGCGCTGGTGAAGGCGCTCGTTCGCGGCGATGGCAGTAGCGCTGAGCGCATCTGCCGCGACCAGATCGAAGCTGCGCGCAACATGGTGCTCTCCGCGATTCTCACCAGCAGCATATGAGATCCCCTAAAAAGACATCTGGCGCGCGGAAAAAGCGGCTGATCGTGGCGATCACCGGCGCTACCGGCTCGATTTACGGCGTGCGCATCCTCGAGGCGCTGCGCAAAATCGGAGGATGGGAAACACACCTTGTCGTCTCCGACGCCGGCGCGCTCAACGCCTGGCAGGACCATGGGCTCACGCGCAAGGACATCGGGAAGCTCGCCGACGTCGTGCACAACGTGCGCGACATTGGAGCGTCGATCGCAAGCGGCTCGTTCATCACCCACGGAATGGTGATCGCGCCGTGTTCGATGAGAACCTTGGCCGGGGTCGCGCACGGCTTCTCCGACAACCTGGTCACCCGCGCCGCCGACGTGATCCTCAAGGAGCGGCGCCGGCTGGTGCTGCTTCCGCGCGAGGCGCCGCTCCACCTTGTGCACCTGAGGAACATGGTCGCCGTGACCGAGATGGGCGGCATCATTTTCCCGCCGGTGCCGGCATTCTACGGCCATGCCAAATCGATCGACGACCTCGTCAACCATACAGTGGGACGCGTGCTTGATCTCTACGGCGTGCAGCACGAGACCATCAAGCGCTGGCAAGGCATGAACACGAAGCTACCCGATAAAGACTGAAATCGGGGCTCGTTGCTTGGGGTTTCTCTGTGACCTCTGTGGCTTTGTCTTGAATTTTCATGGCTTCCAACAAAATCCACCTCCATATCGAGAACACCCGCAAGAAGGCGAGCATTTATCACATCACGCAGGAGCGGTGGGACGCGGCGTGCAAGCACCATCGCGGACTGGCCGGACGGCTCCACGTGACGATCGGGTGGGACGGCGACATCCTCGAGGACGCGCTCAAGACGGCCGATATTCTCGTCGGCGTTCCGGCGCGCCGGGACAGCCTTGCCGGGCGCGCACCGCGGCTGCGCTGGATCCACTCCACTTCGGCGGGTGTCGACGGGTTTCTGCCGTTCGACTGGCTGCCGCCCGGCGTCGTCTTTACCAACAACCGCGGGGCACATGGGGTCAAAGCCGAACAGTACATGCGCATGGCGTACACCATGCTGCACACCCGCATGCCGCAGATCATCGCCAACCAGCGCGCGCGCCGCTGGGAACAGCTCTTTTCGCCGAGCATCGTCGGGCGGACAGCGTTGGTTATCGGGCTCGGCGATCTGGGCGGGGCGGCAGCGCGCGCGGCAAAGCAGTTAGGACTCAAGGTGATCGGCGTGCGGCGTACGGTCAGGAAATCACGCTGGGCCGACGCGGTGCATCCCTATTCCCGCCTCGACAAACTCCTGCCCAAGGCGGATTTTGTGGTGCTGGCGGCGCCGCTCACGGCCGAGACCCGCAACCTCTTGGGCCGCGAGCGCCTGCGATTGATGAAACAGACGGCAGGGCTCATCAACATTTCGCGAGCACCGGTTGCCGACTACGCGGCGCTTGCCGGAAAGCTGCGGCGCGGGGAGCTGGCGGGCGCGATTCTCGACGTTGTCGACCCGGAGCCGCTGCCCGCCGGTTCGCCGTTATGGGATGCGCCCAACCTCGTCATCACGCCGCACATCTCGTGTGATGACGGCGAGCACTACGTCGGCATCTCGCTCGATCTGTGGTTCGAGAACCTCGGGCGCTTTTTGCAGAACAAACCGTTGCGGCAGCGCGTTGATCCGCGTCGCGGGTACTAAACAACCCTCGGCTGTAAGCCGACGGGTTTAAGAGATGTCGGCTTGAAGCCGACTGCAAAGCGCCTTTGACTGTCATTCCCGAGTAGCCTGTCCCGGACTCCGATCCGGGGGCGAGGGATTTCAACCATCCCCGATGGGGACATCAAGGGCGTGACTGGTGACTCGTGACCGATGACCTCGACACCGGCTGTTTTTTCGTGCCGCGAGAACTCGGTGGGCTGATCGTCTTTGAACCGCCTCGCGTAACCGAGCGGATAGTCGAATAACATGACGGCGCGCGATGGAATTCCCACGCGCTGTTCAAAGCGCGCATTCTACAGGAGCAGAACCGGGCGGTCGGCCGTATAAAAAAGCCGCGCCTTGCAGCGCGGCAGTGTCCAGCTCCCCCTCCTATTTGATGCAGTCCGTTGTCGGACTTGCAACAAGCCTGCGCGGTAAGCTTGCCGCGCGGCCTCCGAACCCACGTTTCAAGAATCAAGTCGCATCGCGTCGGCCGCCTGCGCGCCTACGGGGTCGCACCCGGCAAAGCCGGGCGCCTGCTCCTCCCTTCGGCGCGCGGTCTAAACGGGCTGTTCTTCTTCCTCGAGCACGGCGTGGCGCTTCTTGCGCACCGCCGGCAGGATCATGATGATGAGCAGCAGGACGCTCGCGATCAGGAAGCCGGCGCTGATCGGGCGCGTCATGAACACCGTCGGATCGCCGCGCGAAATGAGCAGCGCGCGCCGCAGGTTCTCCTCCATCAGCGGCCCCAGCACGAAGGCGAGGATCAGCGGCGCCGGTTCGCACTTGAGCTTCATGAACACATAGCCCAGGACGCCGAAGACGATCGTCATGTAGATGTCGAGGTCAAGATTATTCACGCTGTAGACCCCGATCGCCATGAAGCTCAGAATGGACGGGAACAGGTAGCGATACGGCACCTGGAGCACCTTCACCCACAGACCGATCAGCGGCAGGTTGAGCACGACCAGCAGCGCATTGCCGATCCACATGCTGGCGATCAGGCCCCAGAACAGCTCGGGGCGCTGCGTCATCACCTGCGGGCCGGGCGCGATGCCCTGGATCGTGAGTGCGCCCAACATCAGCGCCATGGTCCCGCTGCCGGGTATGCCCAGCGTCAGTGTCGGGATGAACGCGCACTGCGCGGCGGCGTTGTTGGCCGACTCCGGCCCCGCCACCCCCTGGATCGCGCCCGTGCCGAACTCCTCGGGATGCCTGGCAATCTTTTTCTCCAGCGCATAACTCGAGAACGCGCTTATCGTGGGCCCCGCGCCCGGCAACGTGCCGAAGAACGCACCGATCGCGGTGCCGCGCATGATGGGACCCATGGACAGCTTCATGTCCTTCCAGGTGGGATAAAGGTGTTCGATCTTCGCGCTCAGTAGGCTGCGGGTTGCCGCCTCCTGGCCCTTTTCGAGATTGGACAAGATCTCGGCGAAACCAAACAGGCCCATCGCCACCACCACAAAGCTGAGGCCATCCGCCAAACCCGAGGCGCCGAAGGTAAAGCGCGACATG
>MERG01000335.1:7863-8960 GCA_001771985.1 Betaproteobacteria bacterium RIFCSPLOWO2_12_FULL_62_13
GGCCCAGCACGATCATGGCGATCGTCTTGAGCAGCCCCCCGTGCGCCAGCACGGCGGCGGCGATCAGCGCCATGACCATCAGCGAGAAGTACTCGGGCGCGCCGAACTTGAGCGCGATTTCCGCCAGAGGCGGCCCCAACAGCGCAACCAGGATGGTGCCTACCGTGCCGGCGAAGAACGAGCCGATCGCGGCAATCGCCAACGCCGGCCCGGCGCGGCCGCTCTTCGCCATGGCATGGCCATCCATGCAGGTCACCACCGAGGCCGATTCGCCGGGCAAATTGACCAGAATCGCGGTAGTCGAGCCGCCGTATTGCGTGCCGTAATAGATGCCCGCCAGCATGATGATGGCGCCGACCGCGTCCAGATTGAAGGTGAGCGGCAGCAGCATGGCGATCGCCGCCACCGGCCCGATGCCGGGCAGCACGCCGATCAGGGTGCCGACCAGCACACCGAGGAAGCAATACCACAGGTTTATCGGCGTAACCGCCGTGGCGAAGCCCAGCGCCAGATTCGGTATTAGTTGTGAAAAATCCATGTTATCTCCACCAGAACAGGGGGTAGGGCAATTCAATGCCGTAGATGAAAATGCCGACCGCACCCGCGACAAGCACCACGCTCAGAACCAACACTTCCTTCCACCTGAATACCTGGCCTGCCGCCGCGCTGAGCACTATCAGCCCTAACAGCGCCGGAATGAAGCCGATGTGATCGATGCCCCAGGCAAAGATGACAAACGACAGGCTCAGCATGATCATCGGCTTCCAGGCGAACGGCTTGATTGGTGGGCCCTCCGTCTTGAGCGAGAACACGGAAATGAGGGATCCTAAAACAATCATTATTCCCCCCAGATACGTGGGGAAGTAGCCCGGCCCCATGCGCATCGCCGAGCCCATGGGGTAGTCGAGGGATATGTATACCGCCAGTATGCCAAAAGCTAAAAACATCATCCCGGCCCAGAAGTCTTCCGGATTTCTTATCTTCATTTGCACAATTTTCTCTCCTAAACTTCCACTCTACACTCGTAAGAATTATTTATCAGTTCGCGCGCCAGCTTCAATTTTCGAAACTTTTCGAGTTTGACGTGGCGGACTTAC
>MERG01000336.1 GCA_001771985.1 Betaproteobacteria bacterium RIFCSPLOWO2_12_FULL_62_13
GCTCTACTGCACATCATCTTGAGGATCGCTCCACTGTTGCGATTCAATTCGCCATTACGCGCTGGGCGCGCGCTTGAGGACGTCGCCCGCGCGCCAGATTTTCGCTCAGCGAGTCAGGCGGCAACTCCGACGGGCTGCTAGACCGACAGCCGGTAGAAATTCTTCGGGTTCTCGTAAACGACACGGCGGATGGTCGCATCATCCAGGCCAACGCGGCGCATCTCCCGGATGGTGCGCGGAAGCCACAAGGCATCCATGGAAAGATGCTGATGCGCGTCAGAGTTGACCATGATCCTCTCAGGCCCGTAAGTCTTGACCCACTGGGCGGCCTGCCACGGCGCGATGCCGCGCCAGACGCACGCTCCGCTGATCGCCACGTACGCCTTGGTATTTTCCAGAGCCCAACGGATCAGGTCGTTGTCGGAGTGGTCAATGACTACCTGGCTGTGATCGAGTCCTACTCGCTCTGCAATGGCGAAGGTGCGCTTGGCCGTCGAGACCTTGAACGGCCAGGGCGGGGATCCCTCGGGCAGTCTGGGTCCCTCGATGTAATGGACGGTCGATTTCAGCATGGGGGTGTGCAGGATCACGGGAACACCGAGGTCCTTTGCCAGGGCCAACTGCTCGGCGATGATCGCCTCGGACTCCGCCTGCGAGACAGTGGTGCTCCACTGATACGGGTCGAGACCAAGTTCTCCTACCGCGACCACGCGTCCGTGCTTGAGATAATCTGCGATAGCGCGATGGAGCCGGTCGGCGTCGTGGATCCGGGAGTTCGATCCCCAGGACAGCGCGACATAGACCTTGTAGAAAAAAGTCTTCTCGAACCGCTCGGCGAGCCACAACATGTGATCCCAGCACCGCAGTATATCGTCGGCGTCGAAGGCGCCGGACCGCTTCTTGATGACGACGTCCGGGCGCGCCATCGGGTTTACCGCAGCCGCCATGCCGCCTATACCCATCATCTCGAGCGAGTCCCATCCCAGATCGGCCATGTGAACGTGCGGGTCGATGTAGGGTATCGTGCCGCTGAAATCCGCAGAGGCTGCAGGACCTTCGCTTTTCATGCCGGGTTGCACCGTCGCTCTCCTTTCGTTCCTTTGGTTATAGGATTAACTCTCCCCACCGGCCCCCGTAAAACGGGCAGCCCTCCGCTCCATTTCGATCCGCTCGGGAATTTTCAGTCTCCAGTCACTGTGCCGCTTTCGCCATTCCCAGCTCGACGAGAACCTCCTTCAGCTCCGGATATTGCGCGTCGAGATATTTCCTGGTGTCGCGGCTGTTCATATAGGTGTTCTCCCACAGGTTGTTTTCGAGATTCTTGCGCCACTCATCGGATTGCGTGAGCCGCGCCATCACGCCGTCCCAGTAGGCGATCTGCGCGGGTTGCAAGCCGGAATTTGCGATCATAAGGCGAAAGTTGTCGACCACCGCATCGATCCCCTGCTCTTTCAACGTCGGCACCGTGGCCAGCACCCCGGTCAAGCGCTTCGGCGCCGACATCGCAAGAATGCGCACCGCGCCGGACCTGAAGTGGGGCAGGATCAAAGAGGCGCTGGAGGCAACCACGTCGACGTGCCCGCCGAGCGCGGCGACCATCGATTCCGCCGACGACTTGAACACGACGGTCTTCAATTTTTTCATATCGCCGCCCGCCGCCCGCGCGACCAGCGCGGCGGCAATGTGGTTCGCCCCGCCGAGACTGGTGCCCACCGCGATGCTCACGGCGGCAGCCTCCTCGCGCAGCCGCGCGGCGAGGTCATGGATCGTCTTGATCGGAGAGTCCGCCTTGACGGCGAACCCCACATACTCGCTGTTGAGCAGCGCGATCGGAGTGAAATCGGTGTAATTGTAGGAGCTCCTGCCGGTAATGTGGTTGGTGAGCAGGAGCGCGGGCGCGATGTGCACGAAATGCGGGTCCGCAACGTGCTGCTTGAGATACGCGAGGCTCACGGCGCCGCCGCCGCCGGGTTTGTTGACCACGGCCACCGGCACCTCGAGGAAGCGCTTGTCCTGCCAGATTTTCAGGATCAGCCGCGCCGTCTTGTCGGTGCCGCCGCCCGGGCCGCTGGGCGCGATGACCTCGACGGCTTTCTCAGGCCTCCATGCCGCCGGTTGCGCGGCGCTGCCGGCCGCCCCCCATGCGGCGAGCGCCGCCCACCCGAGCGCAACGATTCTCCATACGCGTTTGCCACAGCAACCCGTCTTCATATCAGCCTCCTTTTAATTCGCCCATCAGCGGCCGCACGCTGTCCGCATCTGCGAGGTTTTCGAGCAGCCGCGCCACCCGTGCGGCCTTGTCCGCGCCGAACCGCGGCGCCACCAGGCCGTGAAACTTGCGTTCGAGCTCGGCGCGGGTCATCGGAACGTGCCAGACCTCATCGCTGTACGTTGCACCGGAGGTGGTCGCGATCGTCACGATCGCGTGGCGGCCGTGCTCCAAGCCTTTCCAGTCATCGCGCCCGACGAACTTCACCCGCTGCTGCATGTCATGCACCCGCGCGTCGCCGATACCCTTCGCGTCGTGCAGCATGTAGAAATCAAGCGCGCCTGTCGCAGCCGCAATCGCGCATACCGCAGGCCCGGAGATCGACGCGTGGCGCGTACTCGGAACACGATACACACCGCGGGTCGGGATCTCGACCTCGATCTGCGCGATGTCGCCGGGCTCGAGGCGATGGCGCGTGAGCAGTGAAAACAGCGCCTGCAGGTAGGTCTGATTGGGACTTCCCACCGGATAGCGCTTGTGCATCACGTCCGTGATCGCAAAATACCGCCCCAGGTCCTTCACCATCTCGGCGCCAACATCGGGCGCACCGAGAAAGGCGTCGAACACGCTGTGCGAGCCGTCCAGAATATCGAGCGGCGCATGGCAGCCGTCGGCCGCAAGCAGCGCGGCAGTCACGCCGTTACGGTTGGCGCAACCGACCTGGAAGGTCTTGCCCATGTGCGCCGGATCCTTGACCATGTTGTCGGGCCCGGCAGCCTGATACGCGGCAAGGCACAGCGCGACCTGCATCTGTTCACGGTTGAGACCGAGCATGACCCCGGCACTGACCGCGGAACTGAGCGTCCCGACCACCGCGGTAGGATAGAAGCGGCGCGCGACGTAATCGCGCTCGCGGTAGAAGATCGGCATCAGCCGGCCGCCGACCTCGTACCCCAGCACGATCGCATGCAGCACCTCTTTGCCGGATTTGTCCAGCCACTCGCCAACCGTAAGCACGGTTGGCACCACCCCCGCGGCGACGTGCCCGCCAGCGGACTTCAAATGCACCGGGTCCGCCTCGTCGCCGTGCGCCATGCCGCCGTTGGCCATCGCCGCATTGATCACGCTGGTCAATCCCTCGTGCCCGATCATCGTGCACTCCGCGGTGCCGCCCATGCGACGGAGAAAAGCGACGATCGCCCCCACTTCGGGCAACCAGGAACAGGCGATCATTGCTCCGACCGAGTCGAAGACAACGTCGCTCGCCTTGCCCCGGACCGCTGCAGGCAGGTCCTCCCAGCGCTGGCTGACCAGCCATTCGGCGAGTGTTTCCGTGATGTTCATTTCACTTGTTCCTACCGGTTGATCTTCAGGTTGGCGTCCCGGATGACACTGGCCCATTTCGCGATGTCCGCCTGGATGAAAGCCCGAAACTCCTCGGGCGTGCCGCCCTCCGGCTCGGCCCCGCTGTTGACCAGATACTTCTGTATTTCGGGCAGCGCGATGATCTTGTTGATCTCGGCGTTGAGCTTGGCAATGATGGCCTTCGGCGTGCCGTCGGGAGCGAGAATGCCGTTCCATTGCACGACTTCGTAGCCGGGCACACCGGCTTCGGCCAGCGTGGGGACCTCCGGCAACCCGGCAGCGCGTTTCCGGGTGGTGACGCCAAGCGCGCGCAGCTGGCCGGATTTGACGTGGCTCGCTGCCGAGAGCAGGTTGCCGAAGTTCAACTGAACGTGCCCGCCGAGCAGCGCATTGCGCGCCGGGCCGCCGCCCCGGTACGGCACGTGCACCATGTTTACGCCGGTCATCACCTTGAACAACTCTCCTCCGAGATGGCTGATCGTTCCTTCCCCGGAAGAGGCGAAGTTGAGTTTTCCCGGCTGCGACTTCGCGAGCGCGATCAGCTCCTTCGCCGACTTCACCGGCACCGACGGGTGCACCACCAGGATCAGAGGAACCGTGGCGGTGTGGATCACCGCGTCGAAGTCCTTGAGCGGGTCGAACGGCACTTTGTTGAGAAGCGGGTTGATCACGACCGTGCTGGCGGTCGCCATCACCAATGTATAGCCGTCGGGCGCGGCCCGCGCGGCGAGTTCGGTGCCGATCGCGCCTCCGGCGCCGCCGCGGTTATCCACCACCACCGACTGGCCCCAGCGCTCGAACAGGCGCTGGCCGACCAAATGGGCCACTGCGTCCGAGCCGCCGCCGGGGGGGAACGGGTTGACCAGTCGAATGGGCTTCGTCGGATAGCTCTGCGCATCCTCCGCGACGGCCGTCTTGCTCTTCTCCGGCTGCTGGCCCGCACTTGGCGCGGCGGCAACCGCCAACAGGAGCGCCGCGACAATCGATCCCCTGACTCCAAGGCTTGATTTCATTTGGCCATACCCAGATAATGCCGATCGGCGCCGTGTTGGCTCAGATAAGCGAGCGCCACATTGCCCCCGCCGCCCGGCTTATTGACCACAGCGAGCGGAACGCCGACCCAGCGTTTGTCCTGCAGGATTTTTTGTATCGTGCGTGCCGTGAGGTCGGTACCGCCTCCCGCGGCCGAAGGGGCGATGAGCTCGACGGCTTTTTCCGGTTTCCACGCCGGCGCTGCCGCGATCGCGCTCTGGAAAAGAGCGATGACCAACCACCCGGCGGCGATGCGGGCGCCCGCCGTTAATCCAACGATGACCGCTTGCATGTTCATATCGGCGTAAACCTGTCGGGGAACGTCAGGCGCGCAACTTCTCCATCAGCGGGCGGATGCTCGAGGCGCTTTCGATCCCTTGCAACACCGCCTGCAGTTCACGCGCGCGTTGCGTGCCGAACCGCGGCGCGACGAGACCATCGAACTTCTGATCGAGCTCCGGCCGCGTCATCGGCCGGAACCACACCTCCTCCTCGAATTTCTTCCCCGCGGTGGTCGTGATCGTCACGATCGCATGGCGATTGTGCTCAAGGCCGCGCCAGTCCGCGCGCGGCACCAGGCGGATTTTCTTCTGCATCTCCGCGACCGCCGGCGTCACTACGCCCGCAGGATCGTGCAGCCGGTAGAAATCGAGCTTGCGCTCGACCACCGCAATCGCCGAAATCACGTTCGTCGCAATCGACGCGGGGCGCGTGTTGGGCGTCGTATACAGTCCGGGCGCGTGCATCTGGATTTCGACTTCCTTGATTTCCTCCGTAGCGAGCGGATTTCTTTCGAGCATGGTGAGCACGCCCTGCACGTAGGCCTGGTTCGGCGTCCCGGTCGAATAGCGCTTGTGCATCACGTCGGTGATGGAGTAATACCTCCCGAGGTCATTCAGCAGGTCCGCGCCGAGTTCGGGCTTGCCCAGATAGGTGTCGAACAGCCCGAGCGAGCCGTCGAGTATGTCGAGCGGCACATGACAGCCCCGGTGCGCGAGCAGCGCCGCCGTCACGCCGTTGCGGTTCGCCGCCGCGACCTGGAACGTTTTGCCCATGTGGGTGGTGTCGTGCATCATATTGTCGGGCCCCGCCGCCTGGTACGCGGCCAGGCCCATTGCCACCTGGAACTTTTTCGGATCGAAACCAAGCAGCACGCCCGCCGCGACCGCGGAACTGAGGCAGCCGATTACCGATGTTGGATAAAAGCGGCGGCTGATGTAATCGCGCTCGCGATAGAAAATCGTCATCATGCGCCCACCGAGCTCGTAGCCGAGCGCGACGGCTCGAACCACGTCTTTGCCGCTCGCGTTGAGCCATTCGCCCACCGTCAGCGCGGCGGGCACCGGGCCGGCGGCGACATGTCCGCCGACCGAGGCCAGGTGCACAGGATCGACTTCGTCGCCGTGGGCCATGCCTCCGTTCGCCATCGCCGCGTTTACTACCGAAGTCGTCGCGCGGTGGCCGATGAGGGTGCAGCCGTGCTCACCGCCCAGCTCCTCGACGAATTCAACGATCGCCCTTGCTTCCGGCAACGTCGAGCACGCCAACATGCAGCCCACGGAGTCATAAATGACATCGATGGTTTTTCCCCTGACCTGCGCCGGCAAGCGCTCATAACTTTCATTGCACAGCCATTCGGCCAACTGTCCAGTTACGCCAGCGGTTTCATTCACGGTCAGTTTCTGCATGGCGATCCGCCTCTTTATGCGATGCAACACATTCTAGCCCCGCCGCGTTATGCGCTCAATGGTCCGGCGCGCATGCTTATACCTCAATAATGCACCAAATGCTCTGTCGTTACGCCGAATGATGAGTCTTTTCCGCAGGAGAAACGGTTGTGGATTCGGCTCTGGAATCGTGGTGGCACAAATGCCCCTAAGCCGGCATAGCCGGAACCAAACAGGTTAAAGTAGCCGGACCACGGTGAAAGCAGCGGAGGCGGCGATGGCGCAGATGCTGACGGAGCGGTACCGCGAGCGCTTGCTGGGGGTGTTGTCCTGCTACGACCGGATCCTCGTCACGGGCACGTTGCCTGGGGCCTGCTACGCGCGAGGCATGACGAGCTTTTTGTGCTCGCGCGGGATTCGCATCTTCGACTACGCGCGCTTTGCCGAGCCGCTGCGCGAATGCATCCGCACCCGCGCCCAAGAGGCGTGTGCCGCAGCCG
>MERG01000337.1 GCA_001771985.1 Betaproteobacteria bacterium RIFCSPLOWO2_12_FULL_62_13
CGTCTCCAGAACCACGCGCTCGCCTGGGGTAAGCTTGATGACAAAAGGGCTCTCTCTGGGCATCGTTCCCTTCCTGTGCCGGAAATGATGCCACAAATAGCTTCGGTGCGCCACATATTATACGTCATCGTATTTATGAAATAATGTACTTAGCAACGGGCGGTGTGCAGGCACTGGAGACCCGTCTTGCCCGATCACTCGCCCGCGAACGGTGCCGGCTGTCGGGCGCAAACGCGCTGATCCACCCTTCTTGAACGGCGCCAGTTGTCAAGGCGAACTGTCGAACTCTGGGAGCGGATGCAGGGTGTAATGGGCGGTCGGCTTGCGAAGAAGCACCGCTGCACGACACATGACTTCGCCTTCTCCGGGCTGAACGCTGGCGCCGGGTGTGTGGATGCGCAGCGGCGATGACTCTTCCGGGTCGATAGTGCCCTTACTTTTCTTCTTACCCTTACGTCTGAAAAATTCCTCAGTTATTTTTTAAGTAGAACCCCGGCGACAAGAAGCGCTCACCGTGGCTGGTAGCTTCATGACGCTTGTTCTGACTCGTGCTTCGAAGAACTACGCTTTGCAGGTTACGGATCGGCTCGTGACCTACACGCAGGACTGTCGTCCGTTCGATACGCTCGCCAATAAGAACATCGTGTACTGTGCCCGCAATGCCATCGTCACCATAGGTTACACCGGTCTCGCATATCGCGATGAGATGCCAACCGATCAGTGGATCGTAGAGAAGTTGACCGGGAAGAGGACCGTCTATTTTGATGGGAAACCGGCCGCGTGGTGCGTGGGACCACGAAAAAAGTGGCTTGATATAGGTCTGTCAATGCGAATGCTAAAGACTGAATTCGAGAACGCAGCGACCGGCGCGGTACGCTGGAAATGGAAGTCTGCATGGAAAGCTCGTTACTTCGAGCTGTCCGTTGCAGGATGGCAGTGGAGTAGGCGGGGAAGGCGTTTCAGGCCCTTGCTGCTTAGCCTTGGGAAGGAAAGAGGCAGTACATCTTTTGAGCTTGTCGAGCAACCTTGTCATCGGTACTTTCGCGACGACAAGATAACCGGCGTGCCACAGAAACGATTTGTGTACATGCTTCAAGCAGCACCGACGGAAAACATACCGGCTTCAGACCTCAGGGGACTCCGGCTCGGACTTGAAGACAAGCGTCCCGACGAGGCAGAAACTATCTTCGTGAACTGCATACGCAATGCAGCAGAAAGGCTGTCAGTGGTCGGTTGGGCTTGCATGAGCATTGTCTTGCTACCACCTCCAGTTGCGCGCGGTGGTGTTCGATACGTGCCGGCAACGCCCTCCGAGGCTAGCTTGGTCTCCGAGACCGAGACAATACGGCTGCCCGCCGCTTTTTCTCCATGGTTGGTCGGTCGAAATGAAATTCGGGCACCATCAATTATGGAAAGAGGTAATTCCTCCGTTCGATTGGGTTTCTACGAGATTGCTATGGAATCTCCAGACCTTCCCGAACGAGGAGTGCGCTCTTACTGGAGCAGTTTGGAGCGACCGGCTGCACCACGATTGGCTTCCTTTGCCTCCGTGTACCTACTGCCTGATTGTTGTCGAGCGGTGAGCCAAGGAGAAGAGGATCTGTCAGCCGGGGTGCGGGAAAGCGCTTGGCGCGCTCTCGCGGATGGAATAGACTGCTCGGTAATTGACCGCTGATTCCGCTCGAAACCCGTCCGGATCGCGGTCGTCCGCAGGGGAGGGAGAGCCAGCGTGAACATAAGGCCCGTTATGCGTAGTCTGCCGCCGCTTCCGCACTTGCTTCCGGTGCGCGGGCTCGGCGAACCGGGAACAAGGCTGGATTGAATTTCCTATCGATCTGAATGTCCGGATTGGACGTTTACTCCGCGGTGGCGCTTTTCCGGTAGCGCGGCCTGGAAGCTCCATGGCAAAATAGTTTTTTGCCACTCTTCCCATTCGCGGTCCGCACGCAGAAAAAGAGGCGTGAGCCGAGCAGGGCTGCGTGGTGCGGAGGATTCATGAAAGCGGCTGCTTTTGCTTACGCCAAACCTTCGTCGCTTGCCGAGGTGTTCGATCTGCTCGAGCAATGCAGCGGTGAAGCCCGGATCCTGGCCGGCGGACAGAGCCTGCTGGCGGCGCTCAACATGCGCCTGGCCGCGCCGGCGATGCTGATCGACATCAATGGACTGGCCGAGCTCGACGGCATCGCTGTCAACGGCGAGACGGTGCGCATCGGCGCGCTGACGCGCCACCGCAGCTTGGAGCGGTCGGCCGAGATCGCGCGGCATCTGCCGCTGATCCGCCTAGCGATGCCGCATGTCGCGCACGCGGCGATTCGCAACCGCGGCACATTCGGCGGCAGCATCGCCTATGCCGATCCGGCCGCGGAGCTGCCGGCGTGCAGCGTTGCGCTCGATGCCATGTTCCGAATCGCAGGCCGGCGCGGCGAGCGCAGCGTTCCCGCGCGGCAGTTTTTCAAGGGACTCTACGAAACCGACCTCCAGCCCGGGGAGGTGCTGCTCGGAGCCGATTTCCGGGCGCTGCGGCCCGGCTATCGCGCGGCGTTTCTGGAATTGACGCGCCGGCACGGCGACTACGCGGTCGCCGGCGTGGCGGCGCACGCTAGATTCGAGAACGGCCGCTTTGCCGACGCGAGTCTCGCCTTTTTTGGCATCGGTGCGAGGCCGGTGCTCGCGGCGCGCGCGCGGGCCGCCCTCGAGGACAGCCCGTACGCGCCCGAGACGGTCGCCGCGGTGCAGTCCGCGGTGGGCGCGGACCTCGAGGCCTGCGCGTGCGGCGACCTCTATCACGCTGCGACCACCAAGCTCCACCTCGCGCGCGTGCTCGCAGGGCGCGCCGTGCACGCACTGACGGGAGCCTGATCGCGTGGCAGCCGCCCAGGACAGCTTCGACATCATCCTGACGGTAAACGGCGTGCCGGTTTCCCGGCGCGTCGAGGCGCGGCAGCATCTGACCGATTTTCTGCGCGAGGAACTCGGGTTGACCGGCTCCCATCTTGGCTGCGAACACGGCGCGTGCGGCGCCTGCACGGTCAGGGTCAACGGCGAAATCGTGCGCGGCTGCTTGATGCTCGCCCTGCAAGCAGACGGCGCGTGTGTGGAAACCATCGAAGGCCTTTCGGAGAGCGGCGCCATCGCGGACCTGCAGCGCGCATTCCACGAACGCAACGCGCTGCAGTGCGGCTTCTGCACGCCGGGCATGCTGGTCGCGGCCGCGGAACTGCTGGAACGCAGGCCCGGCGCAACTCGCGAAGAGATCCGCACGCACATGGCGGGGAATTACTGCCGCTGTACCGGCTACCAGTCGATCGTGGATGCGGTGGAGGCGGCCTGTCGCGAGCGCGCGAGGCAACGGGCATGACGGCCAAGACAGGACATGCGCCCGATGCCGGTTACATCGGCCTCGGCGTGCCGCGCCGCGAGGCGCGCCGCCTGCTGCAGGGCCGCGGCCGCTATGTCGACGACATCCGCCTGCCGCGCATGCTGCACGTCGCCTTCGCGCGCAGCCCTTACGCGCACGCGAGAATCGTCAGCCTCGATGTTTCCAGGGCCGCCGCGAGTCCCGGGGTCATCCGTGTGGTGAGCGGGCCGGAAGTGGCCGCAATGTGCAGCGCGTGGGTGGGCGTGGTTAGCAACCGCAAGGGCTTGAAGTCCGCGCCCCAGCACCCGCTCGCGATCGATCGCGCATGCTGGCAGGGAGAAGCCGTGGCTGCGGTTGCGGCCGAGAGCCGCGTGCTCGCCGAGAATGCGGTGCAGTTGATCGACATCGAATGGCAGGAGCTCACTGCCGTGACCGATGCCGAGACCGCGCTCGACGCGGCAACACCGGTCATCCATCCGTCGCTCGGCGACAACCTCGCGTTCCAATGCGAAGTCGACACCGGCGACGTGGAACAGGCGTTTGCAGCGGCGCACCGTATCGTGGAAGCGACGTTTCACACCGGCCGCCACACGCCGGTCCCGCTCGAGCCGCGCTCGATTCTTGCCGACTTCAATCCGGCGGAGCGGCAGCTCACCGTGTACCAGGCGACCCAGGTTCCGTACATGCTGCAATGGATCCTGGCCCGGCATTTCGGGCTGCCTGAAGTCAACGTGCGCGTGATCGCGCCCGATGTCGGCGGCAGTTTCGGGACGAAGATTCACGTCTACGGAGACGAAATGACGGCGGTGGCGCTGAGCATCATGCTCGGGCGCCCGGTCAAGTTCGTTGCCGACCGCCTCGAATCGTTCGTGACCGACGTTCACGCGCGCGGCCACCGCGTGAAGGCGCGCATGGCGGTGTCGCAGGCGGGCGATATTCTCGGGGTCGATATTGACGACCTGTACGGCATCGGCCCGTATTCGGGCTACCCGCGCGGCAGCGCGAGCGAGGCCCAGCAGGTGATCAATCTCGTCGGCGGCCCGTACAGGAACCGCGTCTATCGCGGCCGTTCGCGCGCCGTGTTCCAGAACAAGAACATGTACGGCCAGTACCGCGCGGTTGGGCACCCAATCGCTTGCGCCGTGACCGAAGGTCTCGTCGATTTCGCGGCCGACGCGGTCGGGATGGACCCCGCGGAGTTCCGCCGCCGCAACTATATTCCCGACGACGCTTATCCCTACCGGCTGCCGGCCGGGCCGGTGTTCGAGAAACTCTCGCAGCACGAAGCGCACGACAAGCTGCTCAAGCTCATGGACTACGCCGGGCTGCGCGCGGAGCAGGCAGCGCTCAGGCCGCGCGGCATCTACCGTGGCGTCGGGTTGGCGGCAGTGGTCAAGATGTCCAACCCTTCGTCCGCCACCTACGGCCAGGGCGGTGTGTCGATTGCGGCGCAGGACGGCTGCACGCTCAAGCTCACCGCGACCGGCGGCATTACCTGCGCCACCAGCATCAATGAGTTCGGTCAGGGTGCGGCGACGATCGTCGCGCAGATCGCCGCTTCGGCGCTCGGCGTTGCGCTGGACAGGGTCAAGGTGGTAAGCGGCGACACCGAGGCGACTCCGTACGGCGGCGGCAACTGGGGATCGCGCGGCACCGGCATCGGCGGCGAAGCGGTGCTGCGGGCCGCTACCGCACTGCGCCAGCACATTCTGGCGTTCATCGCGCGCCTGCTCGAAACCGAACCCTCGCTGCTCGACATCCGCGACGGCAACGTGGTGGATGCCGCCACGGGCGAAGCGCGCATGACGCTCGAGGATGTCGCGCGCACCGCCTATTTCCGCAGCGACAAAGTGCCCGCGGATTTTTCGCCGGAGCTCGTGGTCACGCGCCACTACACGCAGAAGACCTACGACGGCATCTGCACCAACGGCATCCAAGGCTGTTATCTCGAAGTCGATGTAGAAACGGGTTTCGTCAAGCTGCTCAAGCACTGGGTGGTGCACGACTGCGGCACGATGGTCAATCCGCTGCTGGTCGACGAGCAGATCCGCGGCGCGCTCGTGCAGGGGCTGGGCGCCGCGCTCTACGAGGAGTGCCTGTACAGCCCCGAAGGGCAGCTTGTGAACGGCAGCCTGTTTGACTACCTGGTGCCGATGGCGCGCGAGATGCCGGACATTGAAATCAGCCACACGTGCACGCCGACCGCAACCTCGGGGCTCGGCGCGAAGGGAACGGGCGAAGCCGGCACGGCGGGTGCGCCTGCGGCAGTCATGAATGCGATCAACGATGCATTGAAACCATTCGGCGCACGCGTGACCGCGCAGCCATTCACGCCCGAGCGCATTTTGCGCGCGTTGGGGAGGATATGAGAGGGCGCCGGCAAGGTGAGCGCGTCACGCACCCGCCAGTCAGCATAAGATAACTCAGATCACGCGCTCGTTGCCACCGTCGACGGGCAATTGCGCCCCGGTGGTCTTGGCAAACAATGGGCCGCACATTTCAGCCGCGAGCTCAGCCACGTCGCGGCTGGTGATCTCCGTGCGCAGCACATTCTTCCTCTTGTATTCTCCGATTGACATGCCGTAATGCGCGGCGCGCGAAGCCAGCACCTCATCGGTCCAGATACCGGTGTCAAACACCGCGTCCGGATGCAACACATTGACGCGCACGCCGTCGGCGCCCCATTCCAGCGCCGCCACGC
>MERG01000338.1 GCA_001771985.1 Betaproteobacteria bacterium RIFCSPLOWO2_12_FULL_62_13
AAGCGGGCGTGGCCGGAGTGCATATCGAGGACCAGATGTGGCCCAAGCGCTGCGGTCATCTCGCGGGAAAACGCGTGATTCCCACGGCCGAGATGGTGGCCAAGATCAGAGCGGCGTGCGATGCCCGCCGTGATCCGGACCTTGTGATCATCACCCGCACCGACGCGATCGCGGTCGAGGGGCTGGAGGCGGCCCTCGAGCGCGGCGAACGCTACCGGGAAGCCGGCGCCGACATGCTCTTCATCGAGGCGCCGGTCGGGCGCGAGCAAGTGGAGCGTGTCGCCAGGCATTTCAAAGGCGTGCCGCTCCTCTATAACATGGCGGCGAGCGGCAAGACGCCTGATCTGCCGGCGGACGAACTCGGCAAGCTCGGCTTCAGGCTCGCGATCTATCCCAATTGGGTCATCCTCGCCGCGATACCGGCGATGCAGAACCTCCTGAAAGAGCTCAAGCGCACCGGCACCATCGCTCACCTGCGCGACAAGGTCGCCACCTTCAAGCAGTTCACCGACATCGCCGGGCTGCCCGAAATTCAGAAGCTTGAGGAGCGCTACGGCGTGCCCGAGGACCAGCGCGCAGGTTTGTAACATGAACGCACCGCGAACGATGTTTGAAAAGATCTGGGAACGCCACGTGATCGTCACACGCGGGGAGAATGAGGCGCTGCTTTACATCGACCGCAACCTGGTGCATGAGGGCTCATTCCACGCGTTCGGCACGCTGGCGAAGGAGGGCCGCAAGGTTCGAAAACCCCGCCAGACCTTCGCGATGGCCGACCACTATGTGCCAACCTTGGGCCGTGAGCGCGGACTCGCCGGCGTAACCGACCCCGAGGTCCGCGGCATGATCGAGTTGCTCGAGGCGAATGCCAAAACCAACGGCATTGCGCACTTCGGCATCGACGATCCGCGCCAAGGGATTGTGCACGTGGTCGGTCCAGAGTTAGGACTCACTCAGCCCGGGCTTACGATCACCTGCGGCGACTCCCACACCTCGACCCACGGCGCGTTCGGGGCGCTCGCATTCGGCATCGGCGCCTCGCAACTGAAACAGATTCTCGCGACGCAATGCCTGTGGCAGAAGAAGCCGCGAACGCTGCGCATCACTGTGGATAGCGCGCTCGGCCCGGGAGTCACCGCAAAAGACGTCATCCTCGCCATCGTTGCGAAGATCGGAACCGACGGTGCCACCGGCCAAGTCATCGAGTACGGCGGCGCCGCGATCCGCGCGCTCTCGATGGAGGGGCGGCTGACGATCTGCAACATGTCGATTGAAGCTGGCGCGCGCGCCGGTATGGTGGCGCCCGATGACACGACGTTCCACTATCTCGCCGGACGCGAGTACGCGCCGCGAGGAGCGGACTGGGACAAGGCGCTTGGGCTCTGGCGGAGTCTGCCCACCGACGAGGGGGCTGGCTTCGACCGCGAGGTCGCGCTCAACGGTGCGCAACTCGAGCCGATGGTGACGTGGGGGACCAGCCCGGAAGAAGCGGCACCGGTCGGCGGGATCGTGCCTGATCCACAAGAAATCAATGACATGGACAAGCGTGCATATGCGGAGCAAGCGCTCGCTTACATGGAGTTGAAGCCAGGTATACCTCTCACGGGCATCCGGATCGACCTGGCCTTTATCGGAACCTGCACTAACGGGCGCATCGAAGACCTGCGCGCGGCGGCTGCGGTGTTGAAGGGCCGCAAGGTCGTGGTTCCGGCATGGGTGTCGCCCGGGTCCACCGCAGTCCAGCGCCAGGCCGAGGCCGAGGGGCTCGACCGCATCTTCCGCGAAGCCGGCTTCGAATGGCGTGCTTCGGGGTGTTCGAGCTGCGCTGCGATGAACGGCGACAGCGTGCCGGCCGGCATGCGCTGCGCCTCGACCTCGAACCGCAACTTCGAAGGCCGCCAAGGCAAGGGGGCGCGCACTCACCTCATGAGCCCGGCGATGGTGGCCGCCGCCGCCGTAACCGGTTGCATTACCGATGTGCGGACGCTGCTCGCACATGGCTAAGAAGTACCGTCATTGCGGCGAAAGCCGCAATCCAGGCATGTGTCTGCTGCATATTCACCTCCTGGATCCCGGTTGCCACCGGGATGACGTCAGGGAGGATTGAAGGTAACGACCATGACACCGTTCACCAAGCTGACCGCAATCGCCGCGCCGTTCGACATGGCAAATGTCGATACCGACAAGATCATCCCGGCGCGTTTCCTGCGCAAGCTGCGCACCGCCGTTGCGGGCTACGATCCATACCTCTTTCACGACATGCGCTTCGATGCAGAGGGGCGCGAGCGGCCGGAATTCGTGCTCAATCAGCCCGCCTATCGCGGTGCAGGCATTCTGGTAGCGGGCGCTAACTTCGGCTGCGGCTCCTCCCGGGAAGGTGCGGTCTACGCGCTGCTCGACTACGGGATCCGCTGTGTAATCGCGCCCTCTTTCGGCGACATCCACTACGCGAACGAGCTCCAGAACGGCATGCTGCCGGTGATCCTGGAGGAGGATATTTGCCGCACGCTGCGCGAACAACTGCGCGACAGACCCGGGGCTCAGGTTACCGTCGATCTGGAGTCACAGACCGCGACCGGACCCGACGCAGCCACATACCCCTTCGAAATCGATCCGACTTACCGAGAGCGCCTGCTCAAGGGCCTCGACGATGTCGGGCTGGTGCTGGAGCATCTTTCCGAAATCGAAACGTTCGAAAAGCGCTATCACGCTGACCAGCCCTGGTTGGCGTAAACTTTGCGTGGTCATGGGGGCGGCGCGGCTCGGAGCGCGCCGGCGGCCTTCCTGCAACAAAGAAAAAAATGAACCACGGCGAAATCGTCAGCTTCCTATGGGGCGTCGCGGATCTCATCCGCGACACGTTCAAGCGGGGCAAGTACCACGACGTGATCCTGCCGCTCACGGTGCTCCGGCGGCTCGATTGCGTGCTAGCGCCGACCAAGCAGAAAGTCCTCGAAACCAACCGCAAGCTCAAGGGCAAGCTTGAAAACCTGGACCCGCAACTGCGCAAGGCCTCGGGCTTCGCCTTTTACAACACCTCGCTTTACGACTTCGAGAAGCTGCTCGCCGACGCGCCAAACCTCGCCGCCAATTTGCGCAATTACATCAGCGGGTTCAGCCCAAACATGCGGGAGGTGATCGAGAAGTTCGATTTCGACAACACGATTTCGAAGCTCGACGATGCGGGATTGCTGTTCAAGGTGCTGGAGCGATTCAAGAACGCCGACCTTCACCCGGATCGCGTGGACAACGCGACGATGGGTACCATCTTCGAGGAGTTGATCCGCAAGTTCAACGAGGCGCTCGACGAAAACCCGGGCGAGCACTTTACGCCGCGCGATGTGGTGCATCTGATGGTGGATCTGCTGCTCGCCGGCGATGAAAAGCGGCTCAAGCGCGAGCATCTCGCGATCACCGTGTGCGATCCCTGTTGCGGGACGGGCGGCATGCTCACCATCGCGAAGAACCACATCCGCGGCGACGGTAGGCCAGGCATCAACCCGAAGGTGGACATCCATCTCTTCGGCAGGAGGTGAATCCCGAGACTTACGCCGTCTGCAAGTCGGACCTTTTCATCAAGGACCCGGGATGTACTTGTAGAAATAGCAGTCGCCGCATAAAGAAATCGACCCGAGTCGATTTCTTCCCCACGGCACAATTCCTCGGCACTTGTAGACAAGAGCCGACGTTTTGTAGTGCTGAGCCTTCATGTCATAAAACCTAGGCAGTTATTGATAAATGCCGATGTTTTATGCTAGTCTACGGCATGGAAAAAACCTCTGAATATCGTGTTTTCAGGCACATACGAAAGAAAGGCATTCTCCGACCGAAGGAGCTGAAGCCGCTGGGCGTGCGCCAGGAAACCCTGTGGCGCCTCTACCGGAAGGGGAAGCTCGAACGCCTTGGCTGGGGCGTGTATGGCCTGGCCGATCGCCCCGTCACGGCAAAACACAGCCTCGCCCAAGCCGCCAAGAAAGTCCCGAACGGCATCATTTGCCTGCTCTCGGCGCTGCGCTTCCATGACCTCACCACGCAGGCGCCGTTCGAGGTGTGGATGGCGCTCGATCGCAAAGCATGGCTGCCCCGGCCGGGACCCGGGCTGGCCTTCCGCTTTCACCGCTTTTCCGGAGAAGCGCTGTCTGCGGGCGTCGAGCACCATGTCGTGGACGGCGTACCCGTAAGGGTTTATTGCCCGGCGAAAACGGTCGCTGACTGCTTCAAGTTCCGAAACAAGATCGGCTTCGATGTAGCACTGGAGGCGCTGCGCGACTGCTGGCGGGAACGCAAAGCCTCGATGGAAGAGCTTTCCCGTTACGCGAAGATTTGCCGCGTGGCTAACGTCATGCGGCCTTACCTGGAGTCACTGGTTTGACCAGGCGTGAGGTAAAGAATCTCGCTGCCTCGGTGCGGCAACGCCTGGCGAATCTCGCGCAGAGCCGAGGAGAACCATTCCAATACGTTGCCGAACAATACGCGCTTGAGCGCTTCCTGTATCGGCTCAGCATTTCTCCGCACTCCGACCGCTTCCTGCTCAAGGGAGCACTGCTGTTCAAGCTTTGGTATGACGAGCCTCATCGCCGCACCCGTGACGCCGATCTGCTCGGCTTTAGTGCGCCTAATGTCGCGGCGCTTGAGAATTGCTTCAAGGAAATTTGTGCCGTCCAATGTGAAGATGGCATCACCTATGATGCCGATTCGATACGCGCGGCGGAAATCCGCGAAGGCATGATCTACCAAGGGGTGCGCGTGAGGTTTTCGGCAGAGTTGGCACGCGCGGTGATTCCGGTCCAGGTCGACGTCGGATTCGGCGACGCTGTTACGCCGGAGCCTGAAGAAATCGTATTTCCCGGCCTGCTCGATTTTCCCGCAGCCCAACTCAGGGCGTACTCGAAATACACCGTGATCGCGGAGAAAACAGAAGCTATGGTCCTCCTTGCTGATCAGAACAGCCGCATGAAGGATTTTTGCGATCTCTGGGTCCTAGCGAGAACGCAGGCATTCGAGGGCTCCATACTCGCTGGAGCCTTTGCGGCAACATTCGGCCGCCGAGAGACCGGACTGCCCGCTCACACCCCGATAGCGCTGACGGACGAGTTCGTGCACAGCCCTCTTGTGCAGACGAGATGGAAGGCGTTCGTCGCTAAGAACTTCCTGCAGGACAGCGTCGAGTTCGACACTGTAATTGACGCGCTTCGCGGTTTTCTTCTTCGTCCGCGCGCCGCTGCACGCGACGTGAAACCATTCGAGGAGGTCTGGAAGCCCGGTGGCCCGTGGCGCAAAAAGGGGTAAGCTGAGAATCCAAGGATCAGGGAGGGGCCATGGTAGAGGTTGCGGAGAAGGCGTTTGAGTCTGCGATCGAGGCCGCATTGCTCGCCCGGGGACCCGACGAGATACCCGGCGCGTGGGCGCCTCCCGCGGGCGAACCGGAAGCGTATTTCGGTGCCGCGCCGCCGGGCGGCTACCGCAAGCGCACGCCCGAGGAATACGATCGCAGGCTCTGCCTCATTCCGCGCGACGTGCTCGATTTTGTCTACGCGACACAGCCGAAGGAGTGGGAGACGCTCAAGCAGCAGCACGGCGCGGACGTGAAGGAGCGCTTTCTTGCGCGCGTCTCGCGCGAAATCGAGACGCGCGGCGCGCTCGATGTGCTGCGCAAGGGTGTCAAGGATTCGGGTTGCCGGTTTCAACTCGCCTATTTCCGGCCGGCGAGCGGCTTGAACGAAGCGCTGGAGCGTCTTTATCAGGCGAATTTGTTCTCGTTGATCCGCCAGTTGAAATACAGCCAGAAGAACGAGAACAGCCTCGACCTCGCGCTGTTCCTGAACGGCATCCCGATTTTCACAGGGGAGCTGAAGAAC